>CAIQMJ010000525.1 GCA_903872875.1 uncultured Variovorax sp. | reverse complement strand
GCCAGCGCGGGCGGCACGAAGGTGCCGACGTGCGGCATCGAAATCAGCAGTGGCCGGGTGCCGGCGCGGAAGCGAAAAGGTGGTTCTGTGGTGGTGAAAGTCACGTTGGTCAATCTTCGGCAAGGAGTCGGTGGCGCGCCGCAACGAAGCCGGCTGCGGCGTCGCGGTGCAGCGCATGGCGTCCGCCCGTCACGCGCTCGCGGCCCGCGACCCAGACGCCGTCGATGGCCGAGCTGCGGTGGCTCGCGAACACATGGGACGAGAGCATGTCGTGCGCCGAAAGGCCTTGCAGCGCGACATGCTCCGGGTCGAGCACGACGAAGTCGGCCTGCTGCCCGGGCGCGAGGCCGGCCACCGGCCGCGCCGATGCCTGCGCGCCGCCCTGCACCGCCGCCAGCGTGAGCGCGGCAGCGACGTCGTGCTGCGCCGCGTCGGCGCCGACGTTGCGCTGTCGCGTGACGAGGCGTTGGCCGTATTCCAGCAACATCAGTTCCTCGGCCGCGTTGACGCAGGCGTGGCTGTCGGAGCCGACGCCCCAACGGCCGCCGTGCGAACGCCACGCGCTGAAGTCGAACAGGCCATCGCCGAGATTGGCCTCGGTGCTCGGGCACAGGCCGGCCACCGCGCCGCTGTGGGCGGCGCGTCGGTATTCGTCGGCGTCCATGTGGGTCGCGTGGACCAGGCACCAGCGCGCGTCGACCGGCGCATGGTCGAGCAACCAGGCCACCGGCCGCTGGCCGCTCCAGGCGAGGCAGGCGTCGACCTCGGCGGTCTGTTCGGCGATATGGATGTGGATGGGCGCCGTGGGGTCGAGCGCATCCAGGCCGGTCAATGCATCGCGCAGGCCATCGGGCGGCACGGCGCGCAGCGAGTGCGGCGCGAGCCCGAGCCGTGCGCCCTGCGCGTCGCAGGCGGGCTTGAGCGCGGCGAGCAGCGCGAGCATCGAATCGGTCGAGCGGATGAAGCGGCGCTGCCCTTCGGACGGCGGCAGTCCGCCGAAGCCGCTGGCCTGATACAGCACGGGCAGCAGCGTGAAGCCGATGCCGGCGGTCCGTGCGGCACGCAGCAGCGCAAGGCTCAGTTCCGCATCGTCGGCATAGGCGCGACCATCGGGCTGGTGGTGCACGTACTGGAATTCGCAGACGCTGGTGTAGCCGGCCTCGAGCATCTCGGTGTAGAGCCAGGTCGCGATGGCTTCCATCTGTTCGGGACCGAGGCGCGCGGCGAAGCGGTACATCAGCGTGCGCCAGCTCCAGAAGCTGTCCTGTGCTTCGGCCCGATGTTCGGTGAGGCCGGCGAAGGCGCGCTGGAAGGCATGCGAATGGAGGTTGGGCAGGCCGGGGATGAGTGGGCCGTTGGCTTCGGTGGCACCGTGCGGTTTGTCCTGTCCGATGTCGATCTGCGTGAGCCGGCCTACATCGTTCCAGCGCAGCAGGACGTCGGTGGCCCAGCCTGTGGGGAGCAAGGCGTTGCGGGCGAAGATGTGGTCAGTCATGCGCGTCCTTGTGAGCCGCTTTGCAGGTGCTCTTGCATGGCAATGCGGATGGCAGAGTGGGCGTAGGCGGACGGTTGCATTGCGGTGATGGGGAGGCGTCGGCGGGTGGGATGCCTTGGGGCGGCAGACGACTCCGGTCCTTCGGACTTCGCTGCTGCTCCTCGCT
>CAIQMJ010000524.1 GCA_903872875.1 uncultured Variovorax sp. | reverse complement strand
CGGTTTCACGCTGATCGAACTGATGGTGACCCTGACGATCCTCGCGCTGTTGATGGTCGCAGCCGTCCCGCTGGCGACCGTCTGGATCGACGGCGCGCGTGTGCAGGACGCCCAAAGCCGCCTGCTGCAGGGCTATGGCGTCGGCAAGGCGATCGCGCTGCGCAATCCGTCGAAAGCGCAGATACCGGCCGCTGCGGCCGGTATCAAGCTCACCAGCGACGGCACGTTGCTGGCCTGCGCCGGCGATCCGGATGCCAGCAGCTGCGTGCCGGGCGATGCCACGGTGAAATGGCAGGCCGCCTTGCCGTCAGGCGTCACCATCGTCCTGGGCGGCAACGCAACGATGCGCACGCTCGGCATCGACAACACCAGCCTGCCGTTGGGCATCGCGACCTTCCAGATCCGCAAGGGCAACGAGAATGCCGGCGGCACGCTTCAGTAAGCGCAGCGCCCAGTGCGGCGACGCGATGCTCGAGGCGCTGATCGCGATGGTGCTGCTCGGCGCCATCGGCCTGGGCCTGAGCTACGCAGCCGCGCGCGCGCTCAATAGCCAGCGTTACCTCAACACACAGAACATGGCGGTGACGCAACTGCGGCAAGAGCTGCAGCAGACCGGCGTGACTGCGTTGTGCATCGGCGGTGTCGCACCTTCTGCCCTCAAGATGGCCGGCAACGACTTCACGCTCGACTTCAGCTGTCAGCGCGGCAACGTCACCATCAGCCTGCCCGATGGCAGCAATGCCGTCACGCTGAGCGGCGCGGCCGCACCGGTCACTGCGCTGGACCTGTCGACACCGACCACCGCGGCAAGCCGCGCCTTGTTCGGCGGTGACGGCAGGATCGCCATCCAGCCATGAGCCGGCCGCCTCGCCCGGGCCTCAACGCACAACACGGTGCGGGCCTCATCAGTCTGATGGTCGGCATCGTGATCTCGATGCTGATCATGCTGGCGATGATGACCCTCTATCGAGATTCGATCCATGCCACCCTCGGCGCGGGCCAGGACGCCGCATCCGACAGCCAGCGCGCAGCCGGTCTGCTGGCTGCACAGATCCACCTTCAAACTGCGGGCTTCGGCCTGTCCGCACCGGTTCTTGACACCGACCTGATCGTGCTGGCGAACGCAACGCTCGACAGCAAGACCTCCCGCCTGAGCGGCTCGGCTGCCGCGGCAGGTGTCGAGGGCAATGCGATCGTCTGGAGTTTCGATACACGCGTCGGCACCGGTGTTCAATGCAGCGGTCTCTATGCGCCGGCTGGTGGCGGCCTGCAACGGCTGCTGCCCGCGCCCTGCACGGGCAGCACGCAATGGGCCGACACGATCTGGTCGACCAGCGCGCTGGTGAGCGATGCACGCGCAGTGACGGTTTCTGCGGCGCCAACGGACACCACGGGTTGCCAGCCTTTCGGACTGGCCACCAACGGCGGCGTGATCGTGACGCTGAAGAGCACGCACAGCACGGTGGCGCAGAGCAGCACGTCAACACCATCGAATCCGCCGGGTCTCCCGATCGAGATCACGGTATGCCTCACGAACTTCGCAGTCCCGGCGGCATGATGTGGCGATCACAGTCGGTCGCGAGACGCCGCACATCCAGTCGCCGCCATCAACACGGCATGGCGACCGTGCTGGTGATGCTTCTGGTCGGGTTGTCGCTGTCGGCCACGGTGCTCGGACTGATGCAGTACATCCGTGGCACGCAGGACCAGAGCCTGTCGCTGCACGCCCAGACGCAGGCCCAGATCAAGGCCTGGACTGGTGTCTCGATCGTCAAGGACTACCTCGCGGCGCTGCAGGAAGGCGGTCATCTGACGGACCTGGCGGAGGCCGTCAACGCGGCAGCAGCCCATGCCGCGCCCGGCGTCGCACTCACGTTGACGGGCGTCGAAGGCATCACGGCCCGCGTCACGTCGGTCAGCGGCGACATGACGCAGTACACCGTCGAAACCACAGGCGTCACGGCGGTGGGTACGCGTGCCGAAGCGAGCTCGACCCTGCAGGTGGTGTTCAAGGCGGGTTCGACGGCCACGGCCACGAACAACAACGTCATAACGTTCAACAGGAACCTGCAGCTCAGCGGAAGCATCCAGGTGCAGGGCGAGACCGGCAAGAACTACCAGATCAACGTGCGCGGCGACCTGGGCACCGGTGGCAACACCATCACGGGCGTGAGCATCATCAGGTCGACCGGTTCGATCGACATCGGCAGCGGATCGTCCTTCGACACGCTGCAGGCGAACGGCGACATCCGGCTTACAGGCAGCGTCTCGGGCCAGCAGAACCTGCGGGCGCGCGGCAACATCTGCCTGTCGGGTGCGGCGGCGGCGAGGGGCGCGGTGCGCGCCAACGGATCGGTGGTCGGTGACGGCAGTGCGGCCTTCGGCGACGTCTCGACCATCGGCATCAGCAACAACACCGGCACGGTGCTCTGCGGTGGGCGGCAACTCGATTGGGGCGTGGACCTGCAGGGCAATTCGGGCGCCGCCAGCGTGAATACCAAGGGGAGCGTGCGGATCAGTTCGGGCTCGATCTCCGGCACGCTGCAGACCGAGAAAAACCTGGTCGACACCAACTGGGGCGGCACTGAACACGGCGCCGCGGGCGGTACGGTCACGGGTGCCGATCCCGCAACCACCACATGGGTAAGCGTCACGCCCGGCCTGCAGGTGCCGGTAGCGAGCGTGTCCGAGATCGCCATCTCGACCGCAAGCTTCAATGCCAACGAGATCGAGTCGGCCGCCAATTACGTCTTCAAGATCGACGGAAATGGCTACAAGGTGGTCACGGTGCGCAACGTCTCGGGCATCGCCAGCGGCGACTATTTCCTGGGCGACTACGACGGCAGCTTCAAGGACTATCTGTGCACTTCGCTGGCACCGGGTTCGACCAGCGGCAGCCCGAAATGCGCCCTGCCGTCGGTCTCGGCGGCAGTGACGATCTGCAAGGGCTACTCGGACAGCAACAACTGCTTCGGCTACGGCAACAACACCTGGACCCTCGACGGAACGAGCATTGCCCAGGGAATTGCGTGGTTCAAGGGTGACCTGACGGTCGGCAACGGCACCTACTTCAACACCTTCATCGCGACCGGCAACATCGCGACCAGCGGCAGCACGGTGATGTATGCGCCCAACTACGCCGGCTACAGCGGCGCCGTGAACGGCACCATTTACGCACCGACCGGCATCTGCACCAACAGCTACTTCCCGAAGCTCCATCCAGCGCAACTCTGCAATACGACGGCGAAGACCTACGACTACAGCGCGGGCAACGGCCTCGGCAACTACGCGTTGATGGCCGGCAGCACCGACGGCACAACCTACACCGGCGGCAGCATCACGCTCGGCGCGTCGAACGCCATCCACGGAAGCATCAAGGCAGGCAACGAATTCGGCAGCGGTGGCAGCACCACGGTGTACGGCTACATCACGGCGCTGGCGCAGGGCACGTCAGCGAGCAATGCGATGGGCGCTTCGACGACGATCAAGCTGACCAAACTGCCCACCGGCTACGACCCGGGCGCGAACGGCACCGGCAGCAGCAATTCAGGCTCGACCAAAGGAATAATCGCCCTCTGGAGCCGCTACCTCTGATCGGATCATCCGAGCACCATGCGCGAGCCGGCGCCAGCCGCAACCTCAGGACTGGCGAAGCCGCGCCAACAAACCCGCGGTGGAGGCGTCGAGACCCGAGGCATCGCCCGACCCGAGCCGCGGTTCGATGTCCCTGGCCAGCACTTTGCCCAGTTCGACACCCCACTGGTCGAAGCTGTTGATGCCCCACAACGCGCCGCTGGTGAACACGCGATGCTCGTACATCGCGAGGAAAGCGCCGAGCGCTTCGGGCGTGAGCTTCTCGAACACGAAGAATGTGCTCGGCCGGTTGCCCGGAAAGTTCTTGTGTCCGCCCGCGTCCGACTTGCCGACCATGAGTGCCTGGGCCTGCGCCAGCGCATTGGCCAGCAGCTTGGCATGGTGCCCTTCGAGATGATGCGACGCATCGCGCACCGCCACGAACTCGAGTGGCGTGACGTCGGTGCCCTGGTGCAGCATCTGGAAATAAGCATGCTGCCCGTTGGTGCCGGGTTCGCCCCACAGTACGGGCGACGTACCGAAGTCCAGCGCCGCGCCAGTCGTGTCGACCTGCTTGCCGTTGCTTTCCATCTCCAACTGCTGCAGGTAGGCCGGCACACGCTTCAACGCGCTGTGGTACGGCGCGATGCTGCGACTCGTGAAGCCGTGGAAGTTGCGGTACCAGACATCGAGCAGTCCCAGCCGCACCGGCAGGTTCTGTGCGAGCGGCGCGGTACGGAAATGCTCGTCCATCGCATGCGCGCCAGCCAGCAGCGCGCGGAATCCGTCGGCGCCGATCGCCAAGGCGATCGGCAGGCCGATGGCCGACCACAGCGAATAGCGGCCGCCGACCCAGTCCCAGAAACCGAAGGTGGTCTCGATACCAAAGCTGCGTGCGGCGTCGACATTGGTGGTGAGCGCAGCGAAGTGGCGCGCGATGTCGGCACCGCCGGACTGCGTGAACCAACGCTTGGCCGACTGCGCATTGGTCATCGTCTCGGCCGTCGTGAAGGTCTTGGACGCGATCAGGAACAGCGTGTGCTCCGGCGCCAATCCCTTGAGTACACCATCGAGTTCATGGCCGTCGACATTGGAGACGAAGTGGAAGCGCTTGCCCGGCGCCACGAATTCGCCGAGCGCCAGCACCGCCATCTGGGGACCGAGATCAGACCCGCCGATGCCGATGTTGACCACGTCGGTGATCGTGTGATCGCCACGCACCTTCTCCGCCCAGGCCAGCATTGCGTCGAGCGTGGCATGCACCTGTGCGAGTTCGGCTGCATTGCGCTGTTGCGCGCGGGCGTCGTCCGCAGGCGTGCGCAGCAGGAAATGCATCACCGCGCGATCTTCGGTGTTGTTGATGTGCTCGCCCGCGAACATGGCGTCGCGATGCGCTTCCAGGCCGCATTCGCGCGCCAGGTCCAGCAGCATGTCTTCGGTCTGCGCGTCGATCAAATTTTTCGAGAGATCGCCGAAGACGTACGGCGCCGACTGGCTGAATCGATCGAAACGCCCGCTGTCCGACGCAAAGGCCTCGCGCAGATCGAAGCGTGCTGCGGTGTGGTCGTAGTGCGCCTGCAGCGCTTTCCAGGTCGCTGCGCGGTCGCAGCGCAAACCGAAGCTCATACGATCGCTTCCATCAGCTTTTCGAGCTTGACCGCGTCGGCGGCGAAGGCACGGATGCCTTCGGCGAGCTTCTCGGTTGCCATCGCATCTTCGTTGAGCGCGAAGCGGAAGCCGGGCTCGTCGAAGGTGACCTTGGGAATGTCCAGGTCCTTCGAGGCCTTCGCGTCGAGCGCATGCTTCAGCGGCGCGTCGCTGGCGGCGAGCTCGGCCAGCAGATCAGGGCTGATGGTCAGCAGGTCGCTGCCGGCCAGGGCCGCGATCTGGCCCACGTTGCGGAAGCTGGCACCCATCACTTCGGTCGCGATGCCGTGCTTCTTGTAGTAATCGAAGATCTGCCGCACCGACTTCACGCCGGGGTCATTGGCACCGGCGTTCGCAGCCTCGTCCCACTGGCTGCCCGCAGATTTCTTGTACCAGTCATAGATGCGGCCGACGAAAGGCGAGATCAGCTTGACGCCGGCTGCACCGCACGCCACGGCCTGCGCAAAGGAGAACAGCAGCGTGAGGTTGGTGTGGATGCCCTTCTGCTCCAGATGGCGGGCGGCTTCGATGCCTTCCCAGGTCGAGGCGATCTTGACCAGCAGGCGTTTCTCGGTGTCGATACCTTCAGCGCGATAAAGCGCCACGATGCGTTCGGCGCGCGCCACGGTGGCCGCAGTGTCGAAGCTCAGGCGCGCATCGACTTCGGTCGACACCCGGCCGGGAATCAACGTCAGGATCTCGGTGCCGAAGCGCACGAGGAGACGGTCGATGACCTCATCGATGGGTTTGCCCTTGTGCTTCTTCACGGCCTCTTCGAGCAGAGGCTTGTAATCCGCCTTCTGCACGGCCTTGAGGATGAGCGACGGATTGGTCGTCGCATCCTGCGGCTTGAACTGGGCAAGTTGACGGAAGTCACCGGTGTCGGCGACGACGGTGGTCCATTGGCGAAGGGCGTCGAGTTGGTTCATGCAAAACATTATCCCGCCGCAAAACTACATTGCGTGTCGTCCACGACTGACGGTCTGAACGCCATCGACGACCTAGCTTCAGGCTTTGTCCGCTTTCAGAGGGAACCCCATGCCGATCCGCAAAAACCGCGCGCTACCGCCTCCCGCTTTTGATGACCATGCACGCAGCATGTCCATCGGCACGCTGGCTACCGCCTTCTGCATCGGCGGCACGCTGACGCTGCTCGCGATGAACGAGGTGCGCAAGAAGCGCCGCCGTGTGGTGGCCGGGCCGGCCGATGGCGCACCGCTGATGCGCGCGCCGCTGCAGGTCGTCGCGCCAGTCGATATCAAACGCTATGCGGGCCTGTGGCACGAACAGGCGCGCCTGCCGAATCGCTTCCAGAAGCAATGCACCGGCCCGGTGACCGCCCAGTACACGCCCCTGGCGGACGGCAGCATCGAGGTGCGCAACCGCTGCATCCTGGCGGACGGGAATTTCGAGGAAGCGATCGGCACGGCGCGCATGGTGCCGGTGGCCGGTCTGCCGGGCGCGGGACGGCTCGAGGTGCGCTTTGCGCCGTCGTGGCTGTCCTGGATACCGGCGGTTTGGGCCGATTATTGGATTCTCAAGCTCGACCGGGAATACCAGGTTGCGCTGGTCGGCACGCCCAACCGGGAGTACCTGTGGGTTCTGTCGCGCGCACCCGTACTGGAGGCCGCGCAGCTGAACGCCGAACTCGACTACGCCCGCACGCTCGGGTTCGATGTCGACAAGGTCGTCCTCACGGGCCAATAGCGCGCCAGTTGCGCCGGCAGGGAGGGTGGATGCGTGCAATGGATTGCATGCCAGCCAAAGGCTCGGGCAGCTTCGACATTGGCGGCGGAATCGTCGATGAAAACCGTCTGCTCCGGCGCGAGGCCATGCCGCACTGCGAGCAGCTCATAGATCTCGCGATCGGGCTTGATGAACTTCACATCGGCAGAGAAGACGCCGCCGTCGAACCACCCCATGAATGCATGCAGCTTTTCAAGTACGCGGGCATACGGAGCAGGCATGTTCGACAGGAAATACAGCCGCAGATCGCTGCCGGCCTCACGTTGCGCACGCAGGTTTTCCAGCAGCGCCACCGTCGTGGGGATGGGCAAGAGGCGTTCACCCAGATTGCCCAGCAGCGCGTCCAGTTGGTCCAGCGGCAAGGACAATCGCTGCGCCATGCGCTGCAGCGTGACATCGAGGGCGCGCGTGCCCTGGTCGAACGCCTGCCAGTCCTCGTGGTGAAACATGGAACGGCTGAGAGCCGATGCGGCTTCCTCCGTGGGCGCATGGTCAGGAAGATGCGTGCGCACCAACACGGCCGGTTCCCAGGTGAAGACCACGGCACCGAGATCGAAGACGACGTTCATACCCCCATTGTTCCACGGCATTAAAGTCGGGGACGCCGCTGGATGCGGCGCCTTTTTGACTACCCCAGGGATGCTTCGACATGAGTTTTGACCTTGTTCTGTTTGGCGGCACCGGCGATCTCGCGTGGCGCAAACTGATGCCCGCGCTGTTCCAGGCGTTTCGCCATGGCAGCCTGCCCGAGGATGGGCGAATCATCGGTGTGGCGCGAGACGACCTGTCGGATGACCAGTACCGTGAACTGATCGAGTCGCGCTTCAAGGCGGTCGAAGGCGCCAAGCGCCCGAACCCCGAGGAATTCAAGAAGTTCGCGTCGATGCTGCATTTCCTGCGCATGGACCTGTCGAAGCCCGAGGACTACGCCCGCCTCGCGCATCTCCTGGAAACGCGCAATGCCGACACGGTGGTGATGTACGTGGCCACGGCGCCGGCACTGTTCACGCAGGCGGTCGAGCAGATTGCCGCTGCCGGCCTGAACACGCCGCGCACGCGCATCGTCCTGGAAAAGCCGCTGGGCCACGACCTCGCGTCGAACCGCGCGATCAACGAAGCGGTCGGCAAGGTTCTGAACGAGAAGCAGG
>CAIQMJ010000523.1 GCA_903872875.1 uncultured Variovorax sp. | reverse complement strand
GGTCGGAGAGGCTATTGGTAGAGCTTCTGGCAGGTGCCGGACTCGTAGATGTCGCTGATCCTCTCGGCTTGGCCGCGAGGGCTGAGCTTGTAGAGCGCCATGTCGTCCGTGAACTTGTCACGTAAACCCATCATGTACTGGCCCGCGTTGCCCGTCTTCTGATCCAGAAGCGGTTTGACTTTCATGACGGCGGCGCCGGCCTGCTCGTGACGCCCGAGGATCTGCGCGACGTTGGCGCATTTGTAGGCGTCATAGATGCGGCTTTCGTCGCCGGAGCAGGCCGTCATCCCGGCGCACGCGAATACAGAAAGCATGACGACGCGCGGTAGGCGCGAGGAACTCTGCGGCATGTTAGGCCCCATTCCTCAGGCGAGGTAGATGGCTACCAAGATGGCGATCAGGAGGATGGCCCCGATAAATCCGCCCAGCGCCGGAAAAATCACGGCCGGCCAGACCAGTGCCTTGCCGAACGCGACGCCGAGGCTCGCGCCCGAGACGAAGATCCATTGGTAGAGCAGAACGAGGACGCCGACACCGCCGTAACCTGCGATCAGTTTTGCTTTGAGAGTCATTGTTGAGATGGAATGAAAAGTTAGATGAGGGTTGGAGATCTGTCGATGTGGCTGACACCGTGTCAGCAGCGATGCTTCTTGTTCACCGACCGTCGGGGATCGGTGCCGAGCACGGCACCTTCCTTGGTCATGCACAAGCCGTCGGCGCAGGCATAGCCAAGGCGGCGCCGAGTGCGGTTTTCATGAGTGACCTTCAAAGGCAGCGGAAGCTCAGCCGAGCTTGGTCTCGGCGGCCTTGGGCGCGATCAACTGCGGGACATTCCAGTCAGCCGGGAAATCGCCGACGGGCACCCAGCCGTTCTTCACGTAGCTACGCGCGGAAAACCGGTTGCCGAAGTAGCCCACCAGGCTGCACGCAGCGGCGATGCCGAGGAAGCGCGCCGGCTCCACGTCGAGGTCGAAGACCATGATCGTGATGAAGCCGGTGGCCATGAAGGCGGCATACATCGCCCCCGCACAGGCGGCGGCCAGCAGGAACTGGCTGCGCATGGCGAACGCGATCGGCCCGAAAAAGAAGATCTGCCACGAGAAGCCGTGCTTGACGAAGCGGGTTTGGTTGTCTCTGGTGAAGTGGATGTTGGTAGCGGGTTTCATGATTGAAAAGGTTGAGAACGAAATCAAAGTTGAGGAGGCCGCAGGTATCGGCCGAATGACCCGGGTACCTGGCTGTCTTGATGCTTAGGTCGAGTTGAAGGCGCCTCCTCGGACGCGAGTTTTTTATGGCCAGTCACTACGTTCTCCTGATGCTTATAGGACGCATCATATATAACGCAGACCAAATAAGTCATGTTGTCGACGCTGGGGCAGATGCAGTCCCAGAAATCTACGAAGGCCCAATCAGTCGATCAGAGGCTTGAGCCTGATCAAAAATCGAGCACTGGCAATGCTCTTTCTCGCGCCCTCGGGGAGAACCTGAAGCGCATTCGTCAGGAAAAAGGCCTGACGCAGCAAAATCTGGCTTTTGCTGCCGAGATGGACCGGACATTCGTTTCCTTGTGCGAACGAGGAGGCACGAATCCATCCCTTTTCAGCTTGGGAACGTTGTGCTGGTGCTTGGATGTCACCTTGGCAGACTTGTTTGCCGGCATTGAGCACACATTGCCGCCATCGGGGGCGCCTGGAGGCAGAAAGCGTCGATCGAACCAGGCCTCGCACGAGTCGCGCCCCCCCTCGGCTGCGACACTGAAGCGAGCGGAAACTATGAGACGGAAGAAGCTTGCACTCGAAGAGGAAACTGCCCACAAGCAGCGACAAAAGAGGTGAGCCTCGACGCGTACGAGACAATCGAAGCAAACACCGGCGGCTCAAGATGGCCTGTTGCCGTTGACACCCTCATGCGGCCGTCCATCCACCAGGAGAGATTGCGCGGGGCTGGTGTGACCGCCATCGGCTGCGGTCAGCCTCGTCAGCTTGCCGGCGAGATCGATCCTGTTGCCCGTGTTATCGGAAGTGGACGCATCGCTGCGCTCGTCGTGAGGCTCGGACGGGTAAAACTCCTGCGCGACCGCAGCCCCTTCTTCCTCCGATTCCTCAAAGGCCCCCAGCGCAAGGCCCTGCCGGGCAGCTTCGTCCAGGGCGACCTGGTCGAATCCAGATGCCTTGCGGGCATCTTGCTCTGTCCGCGCCGCGCTCACGGCCTCGGTCAGCGACATCCCCTCGCGCACGGTGAGGTCCACGTAGTAGATCGGTGCGCGGTGTGACTGTGTTGTCGACTTCCCCCGCAGCCGAAGCTCCAGCGGCAAGGTCGACAGAAGCCCGCCCGACACGGCGTGGAAATAGTTGAGTCGGGCCGACAGCGTCCGGATGCTGTTGAAGCCTGTCGTGCGAAACAGGAAGCTCCCGAGTTCGTCGCCTGCTCCCACGCCCGTTCCAGCTGCCTCGATCCGCACGTTCAGCCGGCCACACGGTTTGCACAG
>CAIQMJ010000522.1 GCA_903872875.1 uncultured Variovorax sp. | reverse complement strand
CGAGCATCGCGACCGCCGCGGCCATCGGCAAGGTCGCGCTGCCGCAGCTGGAAGCGCGCAACTACGACAGGCGCTTCGCGACCGGCACGCTGGCTGCGGGTGGCACGCTGGGCATCCTGGTGCCGCCGAGCATCGCGATGATCGTGTACGGCACCTTCACCGAGACCTCGGTCGCGAAGCTGTTCATGGCGGGCATCGTGCCCGGCATCATCCTGACGCTGCTGTTCATGATCTACGTCGCGATCGCCGCGCTGATGCGCCCGGAAATCGCGCCAAAGGAAACCGGCAGCCTGCCGTGGCGCGTGATCCTGAAGGCACTGCTCGATGTCGTGCCCTTCGTGGTGCTGATCGTCGCGATCATGGGAACGATCTACAGCGGCGTGGCCACGCCGACCGAGGCGGGCGGTGCCGGCTGCCTGTTCAGCCTCGTGATCTCGCGCATCTGGGGGCGGCTCTCATGGAAGCAGTTCGTCGAGTGCCTGCGACGGTCGTCACTGGTGGTCGCGAACATCCTGTTCATCACCTACGCGGCCTTCGTGTTCTCGTACGCGATGAGCTATGCGGGCGTAGGCGAGCAGGTGACCGAATTCATCGTCGGGCTGAAGCGCAACAAGTTCGAGTTCTTCCTCGCGCTGCTGGTGCTCTTCACCGCGCTCGGCGCCTTCGTCGAAAGCCTCGGGATGATCGTCATCACGGTGCCGCTGCTCTACCCATTGCTGGCGAGCTACGGCATCGATCCGGTCTGGTTCGGCATCGTCGTGGTGGTCTTCATCGAGATGGGGCAGATCACGCCGCCGATCGGCATCAACCTGTTCGTGATCCAGAGCATTTCGCGCGGCAGCCTGACCGACGTGGTGCTCGGCACGGTGCCTTTCCACCTGCTCATGTTCGTGCTGCTGGGCCTGCTCGTCATCTGGCCGGAGATCGCGCTCTGGCTGCCGGGCAACGTGTCCCGTTGATCGCTTCAAGGAACTCCCGATGTTTGCGCCACCCGTTCGAATCCAGCCCGAAGTCTTCGCGCGCGTTCCCGACGCGTTCATGGTGCGCGAGCGCCGCTCGGCCTGGGCCCACACGCAACTGCACGGCGCGCCCGCGCCGGTCTTCCTGGAGGGCCCGTCGTTCGATCGCGAGGGCAATCTCTGGGTGGTCGACATTCCATGGGGACGGATCTTCCGGATCGATCCGCAGGGCCGCTTCGCGCTGGCGGCGGAATACGACGGCGAGCCGAACGGGCTGAAGTTCCATCCCGACGGGCGCGCCTTCATTGCCGACTACCGCCGCGGGATCATGGTGCTCGACCCGGCGACCGGCAAGGTCGAACCGTACCTCGAGCGCGCCCGGCTGGAGGGCTTCAAGGGCTGCAACGACCTGTTCTTCGCATCGAACGGCGACCTGTACTTCACCGACCAGGGACAGACCGGCCTGCAGGACCCGAGCGGCCGGCTCTTCCGCCTGCGGCCCTCGGGCCAGCTGGACTGCGTGCTGGCCGGCATACCGAGCCCGAACGGCCTGGTGCTCAACCTGGACGAGACCGCTGTGCTGCTGGCCGTGACGCGCGACAACGCGATCTGGCGCGTGCCGTTGATGAGCGACGGCACGGCCACCAAGGTCGGCGTGTACATCCAGATGTCCGGCGGCGGCGGGCCCGACGGCATCGCGCTGGACAGCGGCGGCGGGCTGGCGGTGTGCCATGTCGGCTTCGGCGCGACCTGGATCTTCAGCCCGAAGGGCGAGCCGGTCTACCGCATCGATTCGCCCGAAGGCCTGTACACGACGAACTGCGCGTACGGCGGGCCCGAGGGCAAGGACCTCTACATCGTCGAGTCGCGCTCCGGCACGATCCTCAAGGCGACGCTGCCGGTGGCGGGGCGGGCGATGTATTCGCATGCGGCGATGGCGTAGGCATCGGGCGCATCTGACGTAGGGGCGGGGCATGTGCCATCGGCACGCGGCAACGCAGTCGATGCGCGGCTGCGGCCCGAAGCAGTCATTGGCTCGCGCATTACCCCATCGATCAGGATGGCGACACCGACGGCTGCCCGTCGGTTCAAGCCGGCCGCATCACCAACTGCCAGGAAATCTGCGGTGGCTGGACACTGGCGCACACCGGCCCTCCATCCTTCATGGTTCCGTGGATACGAGCCTCGATCGCAGCATCCGGCTTGCCCGCAGCGCCTTCCACGAGCGCGATGGGAATGCCGCCCAGCTTGATCTTCGCCCTGCGTTCCCACGGCGTCCCCATCTGGCCTGCGTAGAAGCCGGAGTTCACGTACACGAACCGGTCTGCGGCCGCGCCTTGTGCAAAAGGGCCCCGGAAGTTGGGGGAACCGTCTGCGAGCGAAGGTCCAAGCGTCAGCGTGATGGCAAACGACACCAGGTCTGTCGTCACGAGGAACGGTTTCACCAAGTCATCGCGACCGCGCTGCACGGCAAAGTCCACGCCAGACGGAGGCGACAGCAGGGTGAGGATGAGCTGAAGGTGCCTTGGTGGATCAGTCTGCATGGTTGCAGTTTAGGGCGGCGTTCCTCTTTTGGATCAAGCTGATTGAGCTCGGACGCTATGGCGGAAACGGGTCTTACTCTGGCTCGACGCCGGGAAGAAGCCACGGTGGTGGATCGGGCAGCAGCGCAAGGCCGCACTGATCGCAAGCCGGATCGTCCGTCTCGTACACGCCTGCTCAGGTGGCGTCCCTTACGCCAGTCCGCGAAGCCGTGTAGAAAAAACAGCAGCGAAGCCTGGCCTTCGGGATCGCTTTCTCCATCACGCGTGGGACGACCGGCAGGGAGCTGCAAAGGAGCTACACGATTTGCTGGCGGCGGCTGGTGTCAGGTTCTGGTTTAACGAGAAGGATCTTGGTCTTGGGGCACCGATGATGCGCGCCATCGACGAAGGATTGGCGGCCTCGAAAATCGGACTGATCCTGGTGACCCCCTGCATTGCCAACAGGCCTCCCCAAAGAAGGTGTCGTCGACAAAGAGCTCTCGACAGCAGGGTAATCGGCTCGTGCCTATCGTGCACGGAACGACATGCAAGGCGCTTAAGTCCTATACGAACGCAGCCCGACGACCGAGCGCAGTCGATG
>CAIQMJ010000521.1 GCA_903872875.1 uncultured Variovorax sp. | reverse complement strand
GCTGCCGCCGGCCGCATCGCCGATGCTTCCCCCGCCGGATGACGACGGCGATCCGGTCAGCCCGCCTTCCGCAGCTTCCTGACCAGTTCGACCGCCGCGAGAACGATGGCGCCGGCCACGATGCCGACGGCGGCGTTGGCCGCCATCGTGCCAAGCGCGGCGCCGACGCCGCCGAGTTGCTGCGCCCAGCGCTCCAGCGCATGTCCGACGGCCGGCACGCCATGCACCAGGATGCCGCCGCCCACCAGGAACATGGCCGCCGTCCCGAGCACCGACAACGCGCGCATCAGCCAGGGTGCGCTGACCAGGATGCCGCGACCGAGGGCGCGGGTCGCGCCACCCTGCTTCCGGCTCAGGTAAAGGCCGGCATCGTCCAGCTTCACGATCCCGGCGACCAGGCCATAGACGCCGATCGTCATCAACAGCGCCACGACGGCCAGTACCGCGAACTGCGTGCCGAAGGACTGGCCGGCCACGGTTCCGAGGGTGATCACGATGATTTCGGCCGAAAGAATGAAGTCGGTGCGCACCGCGCCCTTGACCTTGTCCTTTTCGGCGGCGACCACGTCGACGGCGTCGTCGGCCACCGCCGTCTCGTGGCGCGCCGTATCGGCCGCATGTTCTTCCTTGTGAAGGAAGCGGTGGGCCAGCTTCTCGACGCCTTCGAAGCACAGGAAAGCGCCCCCCAGCATCAACAGCGGCGTGACCGCCCACGGGGCGAAGCCACCGATCAGCAACGCGGCCGGCACGAGGATCGCCTTGTTGACGAACGACCCCTTGCAGACCGCCCAGACCACAGGCAGCTCCCGGTCGGCCTTCACGCCCGCCACCTGCTGCGCGTTGAGCGCGAGATCGTCGCCGAGCACGCCGGCCGTCTTCTTGGCGGCGACTTTGGTCAGGACGGAAACATCGTCGAGCACCGTGGCGATGTCGTCGAGCAGGAGCAGAAGGCTGGCAGCCATGGCGAAACCCGGAGTGTGGAAAGCGCCGCAGCATAGCCGCGGGCGATGGCCCCAGAAAAAGAACCCGCGCGTGTCCTACACGGGCGGGTTCGATCTAGGGCGCGGCGCACGCCCCGGGGAATCAGTTGATGCTGCGCTTCAACCGGATCTCCTCGATCTTGATGCCGCCGATCGAGGTCGTCTTGGCGGTCGTCATCTGGCGCTTGAAGCCAGCCAGCTCGTGGAAGCGCATGGCGCGCTCGTTGCGCAGTGGCACCCAGATGGTCACGCTGGTGCAGCCTTCTTCCTCGAGGCCGTCGCGGGCGGCATCCCACAGGGCGACGCCGACGCCCTTGTCCCAGTGCGCCGGCAGCACGTAGATGGCCCAGATCTCGCCGGCCGTCGACGGCGTCTTGGGATCGCGCGAACGGTCGTAGCCGACGAAACCGACGACCTCGTTGCCGAGCACCGCGACCTGCACCTGCGGTTCGCTGAATTCGATGGCTTCGCGCCACTTGGCCTCCCGCGTTGCCGGGGCAAGTGCACGCAGCTGCTCGTCGGGAAGGATGCCCTCGTAGGCCGCATGTGCGGCAGCGGCATGGATTTCGGCGATGGCTTTGGCATCGCGCATCGTGGCGGGGCGGACTTCGTAATCGGACATGAATCAGAGATAGCTTCGATGGAACCGGCTATTGTCGCCGCCCCGCTAAACTGCCTTCTCTCCTTCCCCATCCCAAGAAAGTTTCATCATGGCCAAAGGTCAACAGCGCACCAACAAGGAAGCCAAGAAGCCGAAGAAAGACGACTCCGCGCCGAAGACACCGATCGGCGGCATCGAGCCGGTACGAACGATGACGACAGCCGTGATCCCGCGCGGCAAGCTCAAGAACAAGTGATGGCTTCCGCCGGGCAATCCGCTCAGCCACGCAATCCGCTGCATGGCCTCACGCTCGAAGCCATCGTGACGGCACTCGCGGACTTCTATGGCTGGGAAGAGCTCGGCCGGCTCGTTCCGCTTCGCTGCTTCACGACCGATCCGAGCGTGTCGTCTAGCCTCAAGTTCCTGCGCAAGACGCCGTGGGCGCGCGAGAAGGTCGAGAGCCTCTATCTCTTCATGCTGCGCGACCAGCGCCGGCAGCAGCAAGCCGGCTTGCAGCGATGAAGGGCCGCGTCGAGCCGCTCGGCATCGAATTCGAGACGGATGCGAACTCGACGCTGCTGCAGTCCGCCGACGCGGCCGGCATCGAACTGCCGAGCTCCTGCCGCAACGGCACTTGCCGCGCCTGCATCTGCCTGCTGCGTTCGGGCCGGGTGCGCTACCGCGTCGACTGGCCGGGGCTCAGCATGGACGAGAAAGTGGAAGGCTGGACGCTCCCCTGCGTGGCGGAGCCGCTCGACGACGTGACGCTGGACGTACCCCACGCCCGTTCCGTTTTCGAGAATGTATCTCTTTGAAACAACGTATTTGGCCGACACCACTTTTCCCCAGACTGCCTGTATTTGCTGCGGCAGTTTGAAACTTCGTCCGGGAAGATTTCGGTGGCTCCACATACAGATTCCGCGGTCGCTCAAGCGACCCTGACCGTTCGCGCGTCCACAGCCTGGGACGCCGCGTGATGGCGGCCGTGCCCTCTGCATCCCCGCGTGTGCTGGCCCTGTCGGCCGCCATGCAGTACGAGACCGAGACGCTCGACCCGTTCAGGGAATCGATCGACGCGCTCGTCGTGATCGTCTTCCCGAAGGCCGACTCGCCCCACCTGCCATTCGTGCTGTCGATCGCGCAGCAGGCCAGCCGCTTTGCGCTGACCGACATCGGCGGCAAAGGCATGTACGTTGCCGCCTTCGCCAAGGAGCAGAGCGACGCGGGTCGCGCTTTGGCCGTGCTGCAGCGTGTCGCGGGATGGAAGGGCGTCTCGGTCTTCGTGCGCGGCAGGATGCTCAAGCTCGACTACAACGTCGGCCTGATGCTCGACTGCTATCTCGGCTCCTGTGCCTGCCGCGATCCGCGGGCGCACTGCCAGCGCGTGATCGACGATCCGTCGCACGAGCCGCCCGGCGCGGCGAGCCACCGCCACGTCTCGCTGCGGCGCGAAAGCATGTCGCAGCGCGAGATCCAGGTGAAGCGCTACATCTTTCCCTGCCAGAAGCTGTTGACCCAGATGCGCTTCGAGCCGGACCATCCGTCGAGCTACGCCGACCAGATCCAGGCGGCGGGCGTGACGCACATGTGCGGCCGTTGCCCGCGCTTCGATCCCGACGACTTCCAGGAAATCGGCGTTCGTTCGTACTTCGTCGAAGACTAGCGCGCCGACTGCACCGGCGGCGGCGCGACCGGCTCGATGCGCTGCGGCACGATCTGGTCGCGCTGCGC
>CAIQMJ010000520.1 GCA_903872875.1 uncultured Variovorax sp. | reverse complement strand
CGGCCTCGACGTGTTCGAGGGCGAGCCCAAGGTGCATCCCGACCTGCTGACCGTGTCGAACGTCGTGCTCACGCCGCACATTGCCAGCGCATCGGTGCCCACACGGCGTGCCATGGCCGAACTGGCGGCCGACAACCTGGTCGGCTTCCTCGACGGGCAGGGGGCGGTTACGCCCGTCACGCCTCCTGTGGCGGTGATCCCGTCCGCTGCGCCATGAGCAGCGCAGCCCCGGCCGCCCACTGACCCATGCCCCAGTTCCCCATAGACATCACCTGGCTTCTCCTCGCGCTCTGCGCACTGAATGTCCTCCTGATCGGCTGGCTGCTGCTGCGTCGGCCGCCGCCTGTCGACCATGCGGAGCTGCTCGCTGCCCTGGACAACCTGGGCGATGGCAACGAACGCATCGAGCGCGAACTGCGCCGCGAAATCGCTGAATCGTCACGCGGTGCGCGGCAGGAAACCGCGCAGACCTTCGCTGCTTTCCAGCGCTCGCTGTTGCTGCAGAACGCCGAAGCCACGCGCACGCAGAACGCCCAGATCGACGCGTTCGCGCAGCAGCTGACGTTGCTGCAGAAGTCGCTGGCCGACACGCTCAATACGCAACTGCAGGGGCTGAGCGAATCGAATGCGCGGCGCCTGGCCGAGATGCGCGCAACGCTGGAAGCCCAACTCGCGCAGCTCCAGCAGAGCAACGCCGCCAAGCTTGACGAGATGCGACGGACGGTCGACGAGAAGCTCCAGAACACGCTGGAGGCGCGGCTCGGCGAGAGCTTCAAGCAGGTGGCCGATCGGCTCGACCAGGTCCACAAGGGTCTTGGCGAGATGCAGACGCTCGCCGTTGGCGTGGGCAGCCTGCAGCGCGTGCTGACCAATGTGAAGACGCGCGGCGTGTTCGGCGAGGTGCAGCTGGAAGCGCTGCTGGAACAGGTGCTCACGGCCGAGCAGTACGCCAAGCAGGTCGAGACCAAGCCGCGCAGCAATCAGCGCGTCGATTTCGCGGTGCGTTTCCCAGGCCGAGGCGAGGACGGTTCGCCGGTCTGGCTGCCGATCGACGCCAAGTTCCCGCGGGATGACTACGAGCGCCTCGTCGATGCTCACGAGCGCGCCGACGCGGTGGCGGTCGAACTGGCGGGCAAGGCGCTGGAGCTGCGCATCCGCACCGAGGCGCGCTCTATCGCAGACAACTATCTCGCCGCGCCGCACACGACCGATTTCGCGATCCTGTTCCTGCCGGTCGAGAGTCTCTATGCCGAAGTGCTGAGACGCCCGGGATTGATGGATGCGGTGCAGCGACAGCACCGCGTGACGCTGGCTGGCCCGACCACGCTGTTGGCGATGCTCAACAGCCTGCAGATGGGCTTCCGCACGCTGGCACTGGAACAGCAGGCCTCCGAGGTCTGGAAGGTGCTGGGCGCGGTCAAGACGGAATTCGAGCGCTACGGCGAATGGGTGGCACGGATCAAGGAGCAGGTGGCCAAGGCGTCCGACACGCTGGACAAGGCCGACACGCGAGCCCGCCAGATGCGGCGCGCGCTGAAGGGTGTCGAGGCGCTGCCCGAGGCCCAGGCCCAGGCGCTGCTGCCGCCGAACGGCATCGACGATGACGCCTGAGTTGCTCCGGCTGATCGCCGCGCCAGCCGCGGAACTTGTGCGTTCTCTCACTGCACAACTCCTGCATCAGTCGCATCACGTCCGCCGCGTTGAGGATCACGTGCACGTCGAATTGCATCACATCGAGAGTCTCATTGCAGAATCGGCCGGTGCAGGGAGCGCCGGTCATCGCGTTCTTGACGGCCGCGACGTAGG
>CAIQMJ010000519.1 GCA_903872875.1 uncultured Variovorax sp. | reverse complement strand
CATGAGTTCACGGCGGTCCATGGTCCGGATCTCCGCTCAAAGCAGGCGGAAGGCGATGCTGGCGTCGGCGTCCAGCGGCACGGCCGCGGCATCGAATCCTGGAGGTCCCATGCGGCCCTTGGCGTCGTTCGAGAAGCCGTAGCGCTCGGTCGGCAGGCCGACCAGGTTCGTGTCGAGCTTGCCGTTGCCGTTCTCGTCGGCGAAGGACTTGAGCACGTAGCGTCCCGGCGGCAGGCCGATGAACACCAATTGTCCCGTGCCGTCGCGCAGCGGAAGCGTCTGCGATGCCAGCGGTTTGTCGGCCGCGAGGGCCTCGGGTGTGTCGAACAGCGCCACATAGAGCGTGGCGGGCGCTGAAGGGCCATCGCTCACCGTGACGCGAAGATCGGCGGCAGTCGCCGCCAGCGGGAGCAGCAGCATCGCCGCGAGGGCGGACAGTGCATGGGAAGGATTCATGTCGAGGCTCCGTCGAAAGTGGAAGCCCGACGGTCGCGCAAACCGCTTGCGGATACGAGCGGGAAGCGACGGAATGCTTCAGGCCGTCGCGAAGTGCGCAATACACGGATCGACCGGAGCGGCCGACTCAGTACTTGATCATCACCCCCGCCTTCACCCCGTTGTTCTCCTTGCCGTCGGACTGCACGCCGGCCGAGAACGAGGTGTTCCCGCCGGTGCTCGCTCCGAGCGAATAGGTCGGCTTGGGTGTGCCGGTGTCGACGCCTGCATAGGCGCCGCTGCCGTCCTTGCGCTGCATTCCCATGATCGCGCCCCTGGTGTTGACGGACTCCTCGGTCGACGACACGTTGGGCTGCACGTAGATGCTGCCGTTGTCGTTGCTTTCGAGCGGGACCTTCACGGGGTCGGTCGCCATGGCAACCCCGCACCAAACCGTCAGGCCGATTGCCGCGCAGGCCAGGCGCTGGTTGTTCGGCTTGGCCGCAACGCAGTCCGCAATGGACGAATTCTTGCTTGTATGAGCCATGCAATGACTGCAGCATGGCGCGCGGATGCAGCGTGTCGGACATCGGCGCGGGCGCCTGTCCCGTAGCTGCCTTCGGCGGTGATCAGGTCGCGGAAACATCCAGGGATCGGGACGCCTGCCCGGATCGATGATGCCGGTACATGGCGTCGAAAGCGGCTTCCAGGGCGCGCGCCAGGCGTGGGGTGTCGAAGAGTGAGCAAGTCGCGCGATGGGTGCGCAGACGCTGCCGCAGGCTTCGCAGCATCTCGGGTTGCCGGGCCAGGGTCAGGGCCGATTGCTCGTAGCGGTGCCAGTCCGGCGCGATCAGTTCCGGCACGCCGGCTGCCGCCACCACGCTCGCGCCGACACGGCTCGCGAAGGTCTGCCCGGGACAGGTCAATACCGGCAGCCCCACCCAGAGCGCATCGCTGGCCGTGGTGTGTGCGTTGTAGGGCGATGTGTCCAGAAACAGATCGGCCAACGACATCCGTTCCAGATGGGTGGCGAGTGCGCTGCGCGGCGCGAAACACAGGCGCTCCGGCGGGATGCCCCGGCTTCCCGCCTGGGCCTTCAGGTTGGACTGCGCCCGAGACTGCGTCCCGGGCTCGGTGCTCTCGGACAGGAGCCACAGCACCGAACCCGGAACGGCGTGCAGCAGGCGCATCCAGATATCGAATACCTGCGGCTGGATCTTGTGATGGCTGTTGAAGCAGCAGAAGACGAAGCCGTCACGGGGCAGGCCCGCGCTGGCGCGCATCTCCTGGCGCTGCGACTCTCCCAATTCGGACTGCGCAGCGGCCGGCAAGGGCCGCTGGCGGTCGTTGGGCTGATAGCTGCCGGGCAGGCGCACGATGCGCTCGCTGTAGGCCTCCTGGTGGTCCGGGGGGGTGACCCAGGCATCGCCGAGGATGTAGTCGATGCAATCGGAGCCCAGGGTGCCCGGGTAGCCGAGGTAGTTCACCTGGATCGGCGCGCCGCGGTGGGTGAAGATGCCGAAACGGTGCTGGCCGGTGAAGCCCTTGAGGTCCACCGCGATGTCGATCTCCTGGTCGAACATCCACTGGGCCACGTCACGATCGGACAGGGATCGGACATCCTCGAAACGGTCGAACGCCGCCACCAGGCGCCGGCGCATCGCGGAAGCCGACTGCGGCCCGAACGAGAGCGCCGTCCATTCGAAGCGATCGCGGCTGTGCTGCTCGAACAGATCGGCCATCAGCACGGATGTCGCATGGTCGTGGAAGTCGGCGGACAGGTACGCCACGCGGATTTTTTCGTGCGCATGGCGCTGGCCGGTCCAGACCGCAGGCATGGCGGGATAGGTCTGCAGCGCGTGCTGGCGCGCGGCGATCCACTGGTCCCTGGCCGTGGCTTGCGAATTGAGCAGATTGACGAACACGGGTCCGGTGAGCTGCCCGGTGCGCATCGACTGCACCGCCCGGGCTTCCAGTTCGGCCATTTCCGGCCAATCGCAAAGCTGTCCCTTGATGTCCAGAAGATTGTTGAGCACCTTGGCATAGGACGGCTGCAAGGCATGCACCTGCTGGAATGCAGCCAGCGCCTGCTCCTTGCGATCGAGTTCGCGCAAGACGGTGGCGCGGTTGTACAGCGCGTCCCTGGAATCCGGGCGCAGGGCCAGGGCCGCGTCCAGATGGCGCAATGCCTCGTCGTGGCGGCCTGCCTCACGCAGCGCGTTGCCCAGATTGCAATGCGCCGGCTCGTGCCGCGGATTGCGCAGCACCACGGCCTGCAACTGGCTGATCGCCAGCGCGATGTCGCCCTGCTGGGCATTCAGGATCGCCAGATAGACCTGGACGTCGTCCTGATCGGGGCGTCGCGCCAGGATCTGCGCGTACAGGGCCCGTGCCTCCTGGAGCTTTCCCGCCTGGTGCTGCTCGACGGCCCGGCGCAGCAGCGCTTCTTCTTCGCGCAGGCTGGGGGCGGGCGCCGAAGGCGGAATCCGCAGCCACCTGGGCAAGGGGCTTGGCGCTGAGGAACGTGCGGGAATGCGGGGGCTTCTGGCCATGGATGAGGCTTCCACGCAGACGGGAGTGCTGCGGATGTACCAATTTTTGGCACAAGGTTTGGCAGCGCAATCTCACGAATTCTGCCGTCCCGGCGGCACGCATCCGCCCGTGCGCACAGCCTTCCGAAGCCATCTGCGCCACATGTGCGCCGAGCGCACCGCGGCGGATCGATCCCGCGCATTTCGGTGCGCTACCGGCCACCCGGCGCACCAGAACTGGCATACCAGCTGCCTCAAATCTTGCATACAAGTGGCATGGAATCTGCTGTGCAAGAGGAATGGCCAATTCTTCCGACATCAGCGATCGCATCATCGAAGCCGTGCTGGCCAAGAAGCTCCTGCCGGGCGCCCGGCTCGGCGAGCTGCCGCTGGCGCTGCTGTTCGACTGCAGTCGCACCATCGTGCGGGAAGCGCTCACGCGGTTGGCCGCGCGTGGCATCGTCACCGTCAGCGCACGGCGCGGCTGGTACCTGATCGAGCCGACCGAGGACGATGCGCGCGAAGCCTTCGAGGCCCGCGAGGTGATCGAGACCGGGCTGATCCGAAGAGCCAAGGGCATCGACGTCACCGGCAT
>CAIQMJ010000518.1 GCA_903872875.1 uncultured Variovorax sp. | reverse complement strand
GTGGCGAGTGCATTGGTGATCGGTGACGCCATTACCGTGGTCGCGCGCAGCGCGCCGGCCAGCCGCTGCGACTGGCGCGCACTCGGCGAGCGGACATAGGCATTGCGCAGTCCGGCGCCCAGCGTCTTCGAGAAGCCGGTGATGTAGTAGGTCAGGTCGGGCGCCATCGTGGCGATGGCCGGCGGCATCTGGCGTGGCAAGAGGCCATATGCGTCGTCCTCGATGATCGGAATCGCATAGCGCAGCGCGACATCGGCCAGGGCCTCGCGGCGCGCGCGAGAGATGGTAGCGGTCGTCGGATTGTTCAGCGTCGGGTTCACGTAGAGCGCTTTCGGCTTCAGCGTCTTGCAGGCGTGCTCGAAGGACTCGCCCATCGGCCCTTCCTCGTCCAGCGGCAGCGCATGCAGCTGGATGCCGAGCTGCGTCGCGATCGCCTTCACGCCGGGATAGGTCAGCGCCTCGACGCAGATCAGCTCGCCCGGCCGCGCCAGTTGCGAGAACAGCGCCGCCAGCACGCTGTGGATGCCGGGGCACACCAGCATCTGGTCGAGCCGGCAATCCGGAAGGCGGGGCCGCAGCCACTGCATGGCGGCTTCGCGGTCGCGCACGCTGCCGCCGAAGTCCTGGTAGCGCAGCAGGTCGTACAGGTCGGTGCCCGTCATCAGACGGGCCGCACTGTCCTTCATGCGATCGAGCAACGCCGCATCCTGAGGCTCGGGCGGCAGGTTCATCGTCATCTCGGCGGTGCCGCCGCCGCGCAGCGGCAGCGCGGGGCTGGTGCCGCGGATGAAGGTGCCGGTGCCCGCGCGCGAATCGATCAGCCCGCGCTTGCGCGCCTCTGCATAACCGCGCGCCACGGTCGTGTAGTTGAGCCGCAGATCGGCCGCCAGATCACGCAGTGTGGGTAGCTTGTCGCGTGCCGTGAGGCGGCCCGTGCGGATGTCTTCGGCGATCAAGTCGGCCAGCAGGAGGTAAGCCGGTTTGTCACTGGTTTCAAGGCGTTTCTGCCACAGCTGGATGTGCTTGTTCATGGTGACTTGATCGCATTGATTGATTGCATTGATCTGACGGGATGAACGCAGGATCCATGCCGTCCGCAGAATGGGTGAATGCATGGATCGCGTGCATTCGGACCTATTGATCGGGTGCATTGATCGCACGATCAGCGCCTCTTTCGGGTGCGAAATTTGGCAGTGAGGCGCCTGCCGAAGTCGACTGCCAGGAGTCGAGAATTTTTTTCATCGGCCGCATGCCGCGCTGCATCTGATTGATCGCGAGTTGATCGGATCGGGGCGGTCGGCGGGTGGCACATCGCATGCGAAGGAGAAGGGCGCGCAACACCTTCATCCCTTTGTTTTTTCACTGGAGCCAACCCATGCCCAAAGTCACCAAAGCCCCGAACGTCACCGGCGAACATCTCGTCGACTATGAAGAAAAAGTCTTCGAGGACGTGAAGGCCGAACCCGGCGAGAAGGCGCTCGTCACCTTCCACACCGTGGCCTTCGAAGGCTCGATCGGCTTCGTCAACCTGCTGCAGGCCACCCGGCTCAAGCGCAAGGGCTACGAGACCTCGGTGCTGCTGTACGGCCCCGGGGTCACGCTCGGCGTGCAGCGCGGCTTTCCGACGCTGGGCGACGAGGCCTTTCCCGGCCACCAGAACTTCAACAAGCAGATCGTCAAGTTCATGGAAGAGGGCGGCAAGGTCTACGCGTGCCGCTTCGCGCTGCAGGCGCTGTACGGCCACGGCGAGGGCGCGCTGATCCCCGGCATCACCCCGATCAACCCGCTCGACGTGCTGGACATCGTGCTGCTCCACAAGAAGGCCGGCGCAGTGATCCTCGACACCTGGACGCTCTGAGCGCGCGAGCCAGCCATGAGTGCATCACGCATCGTCCGCGCTGCCGCGGTCCAGATCGCGCCCGACTTCGATAGCCACGACGGCACCCTGAACAAGGTGTGCGAGGCCATCGACGACGCCGCTGCGAAGGGCGCGCAGATCGTGGTCTTCCCGGAGACCTTCGTGCCCTACTACCCCTACTTCTCCTTCGTGCAGCCGCCTGTGCTGCAGGGGCCGGCACACATCCGGCTGATGGAGCGGTCGGTGGTCGTGCCGGGCCCGGTGACGCTGGCCGTGGCCGAGCGGGCGAGGGCGCGCGGCGTGGTCGTGGTGCTGGGCGTGAACGAGCGCGACCATGGCAGCCTCTACAACACGCAACTCCTCTTCGACGCCGACGGCACGCTCGCGCTCAGGCGCCGCAAGATCACGCCGACGTACCACGAGCGGATGATCTGGGGCCAGGGCGACGCCGCGGGGCTGAAGGTGGTCGACACCGCCGTCGGCCGGGTCGGCGCGCTGGCCTGCTGGGAGCACTACAACCCGCTCGCACGCTACAGCCTGATGGCGCAGCACGAAGAGATCCACTGCGCGCAATTCCCCGGCTCGCTGGTCGGGCCGATCTTCGCGGAGCAGATGGAAGTGACCATCCGCCATCACGCGCTCGAATCGGGCTGCTTCGTCGTCAACGCGACCGGCTGGCTCACCGATGCGCAGATCGCCGCCATCACGCCCGATGCCGGGCTGCAGAAGGCGCTGCGCGGCGGCTGCCACACGGCGATCGTCTCGCCCGAAGGCAAGCATCTCGCACCGCCGCTGACCGAAGGCGAAGGCATGGTCGTCGCCGACCTCGACATGGCGCTCATCACCAAGCGCAAGCGAATGATGGATTCGGTCGGCCACTACGCGCGGCCCGAACTGCTGAGCCTGGCCATCAACGAACGCCCCGCCGCGACCACCTTCGCGATGCCTGCGGGCGCACCTCTTTCCACCACGTCCAACGGGAGCCTCCGCGATGAACACGACAGCCAATCCGTCCAGCCGCCAGTTGATGACCGAGTTGCAGTCCTTCGGGTTGCGGCTGGTTGATCCTTCCGCGGGCGCCGCCAGCCGCCGCGGTGGCGCCGGCCCGTCGGACCACAAGGCCGTCACGGTCGACGGCCACACGATCATGGTGCCGGTGCACACGTCGACCGCGTGGAACTCGCCCTTCACCGCGCAGGCGCCCGACGCGATGGGCAACAGCACCATCACGCGCGGCACGATCCCGATCGCCAGCGTCAGCTTTCCGAAGCAGCCGCGCTTCACGAAGATGCAGACCTTCGACGGCGTGCCGTACGGGCATATCGCCACGCTGCACGGCAGCGACGTGCTCGCGACCACGGTGCTGCAGACCTGCATCCGCTACGAAAGCCGCAAGAAGACCTGCAAGTTCTGCGCGATCGGGCAGTCGCTCGCGGCCGGCCGCACCGTGGCGCGCAAGACGCCCGAGCAGCTCGCCGAGGTCGCGCGGGCCGCGGTGCTGCTCGACGGCGTGAAGCACATGGTGCTGACGACCGGTACGCCGAATGCGACCGACCGCGGCGCGCAGATCCTTTGCGAGAGCGCCTTCGCGATCAAGGCCGCGGTCGACATTCCCATTCAAGGCCAGTGCGAACCGCCGGACGACGACCAGTGGTTCCATCGCATGAAGGCGGCCGGCATCGACACGCTGGGCATGCACCTCGAGGTGGTGACGCCCGCCGTGCGCGAGAAAATCATGCCGGGCAAGGCCAGCGTGCCGATCTCGCGCTACATGAGCGCCTTCGAGGCGGCCGTCGCCGTGTTCGGCCGCGGGCAGGTCAGCACCTACATCCTGGCCGGGCTGGGCGATACGCGCGAGGCGATCCTCGACATCTGCGACCGTTTGCTCGCGCTGGGCGTGTACCCCTTCGTCGTGCCTTTCGTGCCGATCGGCGGCACGCCGCTGGAAGACCATCCCGCGCCGACGCCGGAGTTCATGAAGTCGATCCTCGAACCACTGGGACAGCGCGTGGCGGCGGCCAACCTGCGGTCGAGCGACATCAAGGCGGGATGTGGCAAATGCGGCGCGTGTTCGTCGCTCTCCGTCTACGAGTCCTGAACCGGGAGCGAACCATGAGCTGCATCGATGACGTCGTCGACCCGGTCGTGCACTACGCACCGGTCGAGTTCCTGGTGCGCGAGGCCGCGCAGCAGTGGGAGCGGGACGAGGCGCATGCGCTGCGCCGCGCGGTGTTCTGCATCGAGCAGGGCATCTTCGTCGGCGATGACCGCGATGCGATCGACGGCCGGGCGCAAGTGCTGGTCGCGATGTCCTGCATCGGCGGCATGCCGGACCAGGTGGTCGGCACCGTGCGCATCCATGAAGCGTCGCCAGGCCTGTGGTGGGGTTCGCGCCTCGCGGTGCATTCCGCCTTCCGCAGCCAGGGCCACCTGGGCGCGACGCTCATCCGGCTGGCCGTGACGCGCGCCCGTGCGCAGGGCTGCCACGCCTTCATGGCGCACGTCCAGTCGCAGAACGAGGCGCTGTTCCACAAGCTGCACTGGCGCACCACCGGCGCGCTCGATATCCACGGCCGTCCGCATGTCGAGATGCAGCCTGACTTCGCGCACTACCCACCGTGCCACGACCCCGTGAGCGGCTTCGTCTCCAGGGCACGCGTTGCTTTCCCCTCTCCCTCCGGGAGAGGGCAGGGTGGGGGCAGCGGCCGTGGATAAGGCAACGGCACCCATCGACGGGCCGGTGCCCTCACCCCAGCCCTCTTCCGGAGGGAGAGGAGGCAACGCCACGGCGCTCCGGGAGATCGTCGCTGCGCTGCGCGAGAGCCGCGGCTTCGCGCACAAGCGCGACATCAGCGACATCGTCGCCGCGCTCGGCCAGTCGCTGCCGGGCGGCGGTGCCGACCTCGCGCAGGCCGTGCCCGTCGGCGACGATTGCGCCGCCATCCCCGACGGTCATGGCGGCTACCTGCTGTTCGCCATCGAGGGCCTGGTCGAGGACTTCATCGAACGCATGCCCTGGTTTGCCGGCTATTCCAGCGTGATGGTCAACGTCAGCGACATCTACGCGATGGGCGGCCGACCGACCGCGGTGGTCGACGCGATGTGGAGCGTCGGCATGCAGCCGGCCGACCAGATGCTCAAGGGCATGGCGGAAGCGTCCGCGAAGTACGGCGTGCCGATCGTCGGGGGCCACAGCAACAACCGCAGTGCGCGGCCCCAACTGGCTGTCGCGATCCTGGGCCACGCGAAGAAGCTGCTGACCAGCTTTGCGGCGCGGCCGGGCGACCTGCTCGTGATGGCGGTCGACTTGCGCGGTGCCTACCAGGAGCCTTTCCCGTACTGGAACGCATCGACCACGGCGCACGGCGCGCGCCTGCGCGCGGACCTCGAACTGCTGCCCGAACTGGCCGAGGCGGGTCTCTGCGACGCGGCCAAGGACATCAGCATGGCCGGCGCCATCGGCACCTCGCTGATGCTGCTGGAGTGCTCGAAAGTCGGCGCGACGATCGATCTCGATGCGATCCCGCGGCCCGAGGGCGTGCCGATGCTGCGCTGGCTCACGTCCTTCCCGAGCTTCGGCTTCGTGCTGAGCGTGCGGCCCGAGAAGCTCGGCGCGGTGCTCACGCGCTTTGCCGCGCGCGACATCGCCTGCAACGTGGTCGGCGATGTGAACGACACGCGCACGCTGGTGCTGCGCCAGGGCGAGGAACGCGCGCTGCTGTGGGACCTGAAGCAGGACGCGTTCATCTGCGACCCGCTGGAAGGGCAGGTGTCGCATGCATGAAGTCGCACTGGAAGCGGCCGGCGCGCGCCCGCTGAAGATCGGGCTGCTGACCCATTCGGTCAACCCGCGTGGTGGCGTGGTCCACACCCTCGAGCTGGCGCATGCGCTGCACGATGCGGGCCACGACGTGACGGTGATGGCGCCGGCGTCGCCTGGCCAGCGGTTCTTCCGTCCGGTGCGCTGCGCGGCGCGGCTGATCCCGGTCGGACCGACGCCGCGCGACATGGTGGAGATGGTGGACACGCGCATCGAGGCTTTCACCGCCTCCATTGCCGAACTGCTGCGGACGACGCGCTTCGACGTGCTGCACACGCACGACCCGATCGGCGGCAATGCGCTGGCCAACCTGCTGGAGCGCGGGCTCATCGATGGCTTCGTGCGCACCGTGCATCACCTCGAGGTGTTCGACGACCTGCAGCTCATGCGCTGGCAGTCGCGCGGATTCCGTGCGGCGCGCCAGGTGTTCTGTGTGAGCGGCTTGTGGAAGGACATTCTTGCCAGGCGCCACGGCGTCGAAGCGCATGAGGTGCGCAACGGCCTGCAGCAGGGGCGCTTCAGCCCGGTTTGCGTGCCTGGCGACACGGCGTTGGCCGAGCGGCTTGGCGTGCGCACAGGCGCACCAGTGGTGCTCGCGTTGGGCGGCATCGAGGAGCGCAAGAACGCGGTGCGCCTGCTGCAGGCCTTCGTGCTGCTGCGCGCCACCTGGCCCGATGCGCAGCTCGTGATCGCGGGCGGCGCTAGCCTGCTTGACCACGCGCAGTACGGCCGCGACTTCGCCGCGCTGGCGCAGGCGAGCGGCCTGCCGAGCGGCCCCGGCCAGGCGATCGTGCTGACCGGTGCGCTGCCCGACGATGACATTCCGGCGCTCTACCGCCTGGCCGACGTGGTGGCGATGCCGTCGCTCAACGAAGGCTTCGGCCTGGTGACGCTGGAAGCACTTGCGAGCGGCGTCCCGGTGGTCGTGTCGCGCATCGCACCCTTCACCGAGTACCTCGAGGACGGCGACTGCCACTGGGCCGACCCGACGCGTTCGGCGTCGATCGCCGAGGCGCTGCTGGCGGCACTGGCCGACCGGTCGCCGTCACGGATCGCCGCGTCGGCCGCGCGCCTGGGCGAGCGATTCAGCTGGGCCGCGAGCGCGGCCCGTCACGCGCAGCTGTATCGCGAGGGCCTGCGGGGCGCCGCCGTGCAGTCGCTGCGTACCCATCTTCGTTGAGGAGGCCTTCCATGCCCGTCATGCATTTCCGTGTCCGCTGGCCCGACCAGAGCGAAACGCGCTGCTATTCGCCGTCGCTCGTCGTGCAGGACTTTCTTGTTCCCGGCGAGCGCTATGCGCTGCCCGACTTCCTGGTGCGCACACGCGAGGCGCTTTGCATCGCATCGGAACGCGTGCGCGCCAAGTTCGGCTTCGCCTGCTCGCAGGCGTTGGACCAGCTTGCCGAGATCGAACACATTGCCGCGCGCTTCAGCGACCAGCCCGGTGCGCAGGTCACGGTCGTGGCCTTCGATTGAGGCGGTCTCCGCATCCCACACATTCTTCCCCGAAAGAACACCATGACTCCCAAGACAACCCACTACAGCGTCGTCATCGTCGGCGGCGGCCAGTCCGGCCTGTCGCTCAGCCACTGCCTGCAGCAGCGCGGCATCGACCACCTCGTGATCGAGAAGCGCACGCTGGTGCATTCCTGGCGCACCCAGCGCTGGGACTCCTTCTGCCTCGTCACGCCGAACTGGCAATGCAACCTGCCGGGCTGGTCTTACACCGGCAGCGATCCGCACGGCTTCATGGTGAAGGACGAAATCAACACCTGGCTCGCCGGTTTCGTCGAGCGGGTGCAGGCGCCCGCGCTCGAAGGCGTGACGGTCGACAAGGTGTCGCGCGCGGGCGAGGCTTCGCGCTACACCGTCGAGACCAGCGCGGGCCGCTTCACCGCCGACCAGGTCGTCGTGGCGTCGGGCGGCTATCACAAGCCGGTGGTGCCGCGCATGGCCGAGAGGCTTCCTGCGTCCATCGTGCAGTACCACTCGGCGCAGTACCGCAATCCGGCCCAGCTGCCCGAGGGTGCGGTGCTGGTGGTCGGTTGCGGCCAGTCCGGCTCGCAGATCGCGGAAGACCTGCACCTGGCAGGCCGCAAGGTCTACCTGGCCACCGGCAATGCACCGCGTTGCGCGCGCTTCTACCGCGGCAAGGACGTGGTCGACTGGCTGGCCGACATGAACTACTACGACATGCCGGTCACCGAGCACCCGTTGCGCGAAGGCGTGCGCGACAACACGAACCATTACGTGACGGGCCGCGATGGTGGCCGCGACATCGACTTGCGCCGCTTCGCGCTGGAAGGCATGGAGCTCTACGGCCTGATGACCGGGCTGGACGGCGACACGCTCGAATTCAAGCCCAACCTGCGCGAGAACCTCGACCATGCCGATCGGATCTTCAACGGCATCAACGCATCGATCGACAAGTACATCGCAGCCCATGGCATCGACGCGCCGCCGGGCGGCGTCTACCAGCCGGTATGGATGCCAAAGGATGAACGCACCACGTTGAGCCTGCGGGCATCCGGCATCACCAGCGTGGTGTGGTGCATCGGCTTCCTGCCGGACTTCGGCTGGGTCGACGCGCCGGTCTTCAACGGTCGCGGCGAGCCGGTGCATCTGCGCGGCGTGACGGGTGTGCCGGGGCTGTATTTTCTCGGGCTGCCATGGCTGCATACATGGGGGTCGGGACGTTTTTCCGGCGTGGCGCGCGATGCCGAATACCTCTCCGAATGCATCACCGCGCGCCGCGTGGAGGCTCCGGCCGAGCCAGCCTCGACGGCGGTTTACATGTGAAAACATCTGGGCACATTTGTTGCTGAGCGACTCTGCGCGGCGGAGTGCGAAGGTCGGGACGAGGGGGGATGAGAGCCGTGGACATCGGACGCCGCGTGTGGACTTGCATCTTCAACAAACTCAACACTTAGAACTCACGATGAATCCCACATCGCAGTACGCGCATTGACCACCCTGGCCCTGGTGGCCGGCCTGCAACAGGCCCACGCTGTCGAATGGAGCGACACCTCGATCGGCTATCGGTACGGGACCGATTTCCAGGAGCCCTACAACGGACAGGACATCAAGAAGAACATCATCAACCTGACGTACGCCAACGGCTACAAGTACGGCAGCAACTTCTTCAATGTGGACCTGCTGAATTCCGACGGCACGGACAGCAACGCGCAGGAGGCCTACGTGGTGTATCGCCACACGCTGGACCTCGGTCGCGTGACCGGCAAGGAATTCAAGTTCGGGCCGGTGCGCGGACTTGGCCTGACCGCCGGCTTCGACTGGAACACCAAGAACGATCCTGGTTATTCATCCCGCAAGCGGATGCTCGTGGTCGGCCCGACGTTGTCGATGGACGTGCCTGGCTTCCTGACCGTGAGCCTGTTTGCGCTGCGCGAAAGCAACCAGCCGGTCGGCATCACCAAGCGCTACACCTACGAC
>CAIQMJ010000517.1 GCA_903872875.1 uncultured Variovorax sp. | reverse complement strand
TGGGCCAGCGGCGTGCTCGGCCAGCTCGGCCCGACGCGCTTCGGCCGGCATTCGGAAGAATGGATGTTCCATTTCAGCTTCCGGCCCGACGACCCGTCGCGCTTCGAGGAGGCCTCGCTGCTGCCGCGCATGCGCGAGCTGCTGAAGATCCCCGACCTGTCGCCCGAGATCATCGGCATCGGCCACTGGACGGTCGAAGGCGTGCTGGTCGACCGCTACCGCTGGGGCCGCGCGCTGCTGGCCGGCGACGCGGCTCACCGCCATCCGCCGACCACCGGGCTCGGGCTGAATTCGGCGATCCAGGACGCCCACAACCTGGCCTGGAAGCTGGCCGCGGTGATCCACGGCCAGGCACCCGACAGCCTGCTCGACGCCTATGAAGCGGAGCGCCGGCCGGTGGCGGCGGCCAATGTGCAATGGGCGTTGATGACCTTCCAGAACCACGCGCTGACCGATGGCGGCATCGGCCTGGTGCGGGGCGATCCGGTCACCAGCCGCGCCAACTTCGCCCGCTTCTTCGCCGACGACGCCGAAGGCCGCACCCGGCGCGCGCGCCTCGACAAGGTGATGGAACTGCAGCGCATGGAATGGCAGGCGCACGACATCGAGCTGGGCTTCCACTACGAACAGGGCGCGGTGTCGCCCGATGCCACGCCGGCACCGCTGCGCGACCCGCTGGGGCAGGTCTACGTGCCGACCACGCGGCCCGGCCATCGACTGCCGCACGCCTGGGTCGAGCGTGACGGCCAGCGCATTTCCGCGCTCGACCTCGTGCAGCCCGGCCGCTTCCTGCTGCTGATCGGCCGCGGCGACCAGGGCTGGCGCGAGGCCGCTGTCCGGATCGCGCGCCGCGGCGGCGTGCCGATCGACATCGTCGAGATCTCCGACACCGGCGACGTCCGCGACCCCGCGAACGACTGGCGCCATCTGCGCGAAGTCTCTGCCGAAGGTGCACTGCTGGTGCGACCGGACCAGCATGTCGGCTGGCGCAGCATCGGCGCCGCCGCGTCGCCGGAAGCGGCGCTGGCTGCCGCCTTCACGCGGCTGCTGAAGCGCGACTTCCATGGCCTCGCCGCATCGACCGGGCCAGCCGAGGTGGCCGACACGGCGGTGCACGCGGCCGACGCGGCGCTCGTCGAATGAACGAGGCGGCCCCGCGCCGCACGACTGCATCCCGCGACACACAACATCAGAACAGGAGACACCCCATGCGCACCCGTACCTTCCTTGCCGCCGCCATCGCCGCCGCACTCGCGCCGCTGCCCGCCATCAGCTTTGCCCAGGCCGGCTGGCCGAACCAGCCGATCCGCCTCGTCGTGCCCTACCCGGCCGGCGGCGGCACCGACTTCTTCGCGCGGGTGGTCGCGCCCGGCATGGGCGAGGCGCTGGGCCAGCCGATCGTGATCGAGAACAAGCCCGGCGCGTCGGGGATCATCGGCGCGACCGCGGTCGCCAAGCAGTACCCGGCCGACGGCTACACCTTCCTGCTCGGCGACATGACGACCTATGCGGTCAACCCCAGCATGTTCGAGAAGCTCTCGTACGACCCGCAGAAGGACCTGGCGCCGGTCACGCTCACCGCCAAGTTCGACTTCATGCTGGTGGTCAACCCGAACGTGCTGCCGGTCAACAACGTGAACGAGCTCGTGGCCGCCGCCGCCAAGGTGCCGGCCGGCCTGAACTACGGCTCGCCGAGCGTGGGCACGACGCACCACCTGGCGACCGAGTTGCTGGCCAAGGACACCGGCGCCAACCTGGTCGCCATCACCTACAAGGGCGGCGGCCCGGCCGTGCAGGACCTGCTCGGCGGCCAGGTCGGCCTGATGTTCCTCGACCGTGCCACCGCAAAGCCGCATGTCGAGAGCGGCAAGCTGCGCCCGATCGCCGCGGCCGGCGCCACGCGCATCGCCGCCTACCCCAACCTGCCGACCGTGGCGGAGCAGGGCCTCAAGGGCTTCGCGGTCGAAGGCTGGCAGGGCTTCACGGTGCGCGCGGGTACGCCCGAACCGGTCATCAAGGCGCTGGCCGCGGCCTACGCCAAGACCATCGCGTCACCCGAGATCCGCCGCAAGCTGTCGGAAGCCGGCATCGACGCGGTCGCCAGCACGCCGGAACAGTTCACGACCTACATGCAGGCCGAGACCGTGCGCTGGCGCACGGTGATCAAGGAGCGGGGGATCAAGGCGGAGTAGGGGCGCGGCACTACGGCTCAGACCGCAGCCGGCTCGAAGGGGTCCAGCAGAGGAACCCCGAAAGCCGAGAAGTCGGCTGTGTTGCGGGTGACCACGGTGAGTTGATGGCGAACGGCGGTGGCCGCAATCATCGCGTCCTCGTAGAGCGTGTTTGAGCGTGTTTGAGCGACGGTATGAGCCCGGCCCGGAGTCTGAAGGTCCGGGTGCCCATCGGACGGAGTGTTGTGGGAAGCGGCAACGAGATCGGCTCCCAACCACCCGCATCCGCTCAGGCGATCAACCCCGCCCGCCCGAAGTAATGGTCCGCGATCGCCGGGTCTTCCGCCAGTTCGGCCGCCGGCCCCTGCTGCACGATGCGGCCCTGCTCCAGCACGGCCGCCTGGTTCGCGGTCTGCAGCGCAAGCCGCGCGTTCTGCTCGACCAGCAGGATGGTCAGGCCTTCGCGGTTGAGCTGCACCAGCGCGCGGAACACGTCCTTGATGATCACCGGCGCGAGGCCCAGGCTGGGCTCGTCCAGCATCAGGATCTTCGGCCGGCCCATCAGCGCGCGGCCGATGGCCAGCATCTGCTGCTGGCCGCCCGAAAGCGAACCCGACAGCTGGTTCCGCCGTTCGGCCAGCACCGGGAACAGCGCGTGCACGCGGTCCAGGTCGGCCGCATCGCTGCCACGGATGCCGGCGGCCTGGCGGCCGAGCTGCAGGTTCTCGGCCACCGACAGCGTGGCGATCACGCGCCGGCCTTCGGGCACCTGGATCACGCCCGCGCGCGAGCGCTGGTGCGCGGGCTGCCGGCCGAGCGGCTCGCCTTCGAACAGCACCTCGCCGCTCGACGGCACGATGCCCGACAGCGCATTGACCAGGCTGGACTTGCCAGCGCCGTTCGGCCCGATCAGCGTGAAGATGTCGCCGTGCTTCACATGCAGGCTGACGCCGCGCAGCGCGTGGATGCCGCGGTAGTGGACGCCGAGGTTTCGGATCTCCAGCATGGTTCAGGCTCCCAGGTAGGCTTCGACCACGCGCGGATCGCGACCGACCGCGTCGGGCTCGCCCTCGGCGATCAGCCGGCCCGAGGCCAGCACATAAAGATGCGCGCACAGCGACATCACGAAGCGCATGTTGTGTTCGATCAGCAGGATGGCGACGCCCTCGGCCGCGACCGACCGGAAGATGCCGGCCAGGCTCTCGGCCTCGGCGTCGTTCATGCCGGCCACGGGTTCGTCGAGCAGCAGCACGCTCGGCTTCGCGGCCAGCGCCCGCATCATCTCGATGCGGCGCTGGTGGCCGTACGACAGGCTGCCGGCGCGGTGCCGCGCCAGCGCCGTCATGCCGAAGCGCTCCAGCAGCCGCATCGCGTCGCTGCGCAGCCGTGCGGTCTCGGCGCGGGCCGACGGCAGGCCCAGCAGGTTGGCCAGCAGGCCGGTCTTCTCGTGGCGATGGAAGCCGGCGAGCACGTTGTCGAGCACGCTGGCATCGGCCACGAGGCGGATGTTCTGGAAGGTGCGCGCGACACCCGCGCGCGCCAGCTCGGGCGCCTCGGCGCGCGACACGTCGCGGCCCTGCAGCAGCACCCGGCCGCCGCTCAGGTGAAGGATGCCGGTGATCAGGTTCACCACCGTGGTCTTGCCCGCGCCGT
>CAIQMJ010000516.1 GCA_903872875.1 uncultured Variovorax sp. | reverse complement strand
TTGGCCACATAGTTGCCGACGCGATCCGGAAACAGCGCGTAACCCCAGAACACCTGCACGCCGGCCGGCTGATTGGCGAAGTGCGGTTGATGCGCGAGCACGATCGACATCAGCCAGTTGGAGTCGGTAAAGGTGATGAGCCCGCCCTCGCCGGGCACGTTGCCCGTGAAGTCGCGCACCAGCGTGAACAGCGCCGGGTCGGTGAGCGTGGTGGTGAAGGACACCCACTTCGACTCGTCGACGTGCTCGGTGAAGGCTTGCGGCCGGCCGAGTTCGGGCCGGCCGGCAGCGATGGTCTCCCACAGCGTCCAGGCACCGCCCTCGCGCTTGTCGTTGAGTGTCGGCGCCGTGTCCATGCCGCCGATCGACGCGCCTTCGGTCATCGAGCCGAGCGTCGCGATCACGATGTCCTGGAAGGCGACGTCGATGCGCGCGCCCTGCCCCGCCTTCTGCACGTCGATGGCCATGACCGCCGTCTTGTCGCCCCGCGACGCGAACAGCACGTCGGTCACGCGCGTGCCGAGCTCGAAGACCACGCCGCGCTCCTCCAGCCACTTGCGCAGCGGCAGCACCAGCGAGTCGTACTGGTTGTAGACCGTGCGCATGATCCCGCGCAGCTCGTTGAAGCCGGCCACCATGTGCGTGAAGCGCAGGAAGTAGCGCTTGAGTTCGACCGCGCTGTGCCATGGCTGGAAGGCGAAGGTCGTGCACCACATGAACCAGAAGTTGGTGCGGAAGAAGGCCTCGTCGAAGTGGTCGGAGATGCGGCTGTCGCCGAGCATGGCTTCGGGCTCGATCGCCAGCTTCTCGATGGTGAGGATGTGCTTTTCGCTCAGGCCGAATTCGGGTGCGTCGATCTTGTGGCCCGCGCGCACCAGGCGCGACTTCGACCCGGTCTTGATGATCTCGTTCCACTCGAAGATCTCCTGCGTGACCGTCTGCTTGCCGTCGAGCGTCGGCACCGACGAGAACAGGTCGTAGGTGCACAGGTACTTGCTCTCGATCATCCGGCCGCCGCGCACCATGTAGCCGCTGCGCGCGTCGCCCGAGCCGTCGAGGCTGCCGCCCAGCCGGTCGAGTTCTTCGTAGATGGTGATGTTGCGGCCGATCAGGTCGCCGTCGCGGATGAGGATGGCGGCGGCGGCCAGCGAGGCGATGCCTCCGCCGATGAGGTGGGCCTTGACGGCGCTGAGGTCGGGTTTGGACATCGGGCCATTCTGCGACCAGGCGCCGGAATCGCCGCGTTCCGTCGGCCAACGGATTGACACAGATCAAGCCCGCGCCATCGCGCCGTCCCATGATCGGCCGATGCATTCAGGACACCCCTCGTGACAGCGCTCCCCGGCAGCGTCGTGGCCGTGCGCGGCGCGGTGGTCGACGTGCGCTTCGAGGGCGCGTCGCTGCCGCCGATCCACACCGCCATCGAGGTGCTGTGGGACCGGCCGGAGCCCTTGCTGCTCGAGGTGCACGGCCATCTCGACACCACCACCGTGCGCACGATCGCGCTGCAGGCCACGGCCGGCCTCGCGCGCCACACGGCGGTGCGCGCCACCGGCGAGTCGATCTCGATCCCGGTCGGCGACGCGGTGCTGGGCCGGCTGCTCGACGTGGTCGGCAACGTGCGCGACCGCGGCGCGGCACTGCCGGCCGACACGCCGCGCCGCGGCATCCATGGCCTGCCGCCGGCGCTGGACCAGGGCACGTCGAGCACCGAGGTGTTCGAGACCGGCATCAAGGTGATCGACCTGCTGACGCCGCTGGCACAGGGCGGCAAGGCAGCGATGTTCGGCGGCGCCGGGGTCGGCAAGACCGTGCTGGTGATGGAACTCATCCATGCGATGGTCGAGAAGTACCAGGGCATCTCGGTCTTCGCCGGTGTGGGCGAGCGCTCGCGCGAGGGCCACGAACTGCTCAACGACATGCGCGGCTCGGGCGTGTTGCCGCGCACGGTGCTGGTCTACGGCCAGATGAACGAGCCGCCCGGCGCGCGCTGGCGCGTGCCGCTGACGGCGCTGACCATCGCAGAGCATTTCCGCGACGGCAAGCACCAGAACGTGCTGCTGCTGATGGACAACGTGTTCCGCTTCGTGCAGGCCGGCAGCGAGGTGTCGAGCCTGCTCGGCCGCCTGCCGTCGCGGGTCGGCTACCAGCCCACGCTGGCGACCGAAGTCGCCGCGCTGCAGGAGCGCATCGCCTCGGTCGCGGGCGCCTCGGTCACTGCGATCCAGGCGGTCTACGTACCGGCCGACGACTTCACCGACCCGGCCGTGACCACGATCTCGAGCCACATGGACAGCATCGTGATGCTGTCGCGCGAAGCGGCGGCGCAGGGCTTCTATCCGGCCATCGATCCGCTCGCATCGTCGTCGGTGCTGCTCGACCCGCTGGTCGTCGGCGAGGCGCACTACCGGCTGGCGGAACGGGCCCGCGAGGCGCTCGCGCGCTTCAAGGACCTGCAGGACATCATCTCGCTGCTGGGCGTCGAGGAGCTGGGCGCCGACGACCGGCTGACCGTGCAGCGCGCACGGCGGCTGCAGCGCTTCCTGACCCAGCCCTTCACGGTGACCGAGGCCTTCACGGGCACGCCGGGACGCAGCGTCGCGCTGGCCGACACGCTGGCCGGCGTGCGCGGCATCCTCGACGGCGAGGCCGACGGCTGGGCCGAGAGCTCGCTCTACATGGTCGGCACGCTGGACGAGGCGCGGCAGAAGGAACTTGCGGCCGGCGCGGCCAAGGCAACTGCGCCATCGACCGCTGTGGAGACAACACCATGAAGCTGCGCATCACCACACCACTCAGCGTCGTGGTGGACGACGACCATGTGCGTTCGCTGCGCGCCGAGGACGCCAGCGGCAGCTTCGGCGTGATGCCGGGCCATGCCGACTTTCTCACGAGCCTGGCCGTGTCGGTGGTGCGCTGGACCGCGGCCGATGGCAAGCCGCATTACTGCGCGGTGCGCCGCGGCGTGCTCACGGTGCTCGGCGGCCAGACCGTCGCCATCGCCACGCGCGAAGCCGTCTGCGGCGACGACCTCGCCACATTGGATCAAGACGTGCTGCAGCGCTTTCGTGCCGACCTCGACACGCAGCGCGTCGAACAGGTCGAGAGCGCGCGCCTGCAACTGAATGCGGTGCGCCAGCTGATGCGGCACCTGCGCCCGCATGGGGCCACCGGCACCGGAAACTACCAATGACGCAGATGCCCGACGGCAAGGACCACCGCACCGGTGACAGCGACGACCCGCTGCTGCGCGAGACCCGCTTGCGCAGCGAGCGCCATCGCGCCGCGGTCGCCGAGGGCGAGCCTTCCGTCGCACGCCGGCTCGCGCAGATTGGCGTGCTGGGCTGGATGATCGTGACGCCAGCGGTGCTCGGGCTGTTCCTCGGCCGCTGGCTCGACGGCAAGTTCGGCTCGGGCATCTTCTGCACCGCGCCGCTGCTGCTGATCGGCCTCGGCATCGGCTGCGGGTCGGCCTGGAAATGGATGAAGACCGCATGATGCTGCCCGTCCTTCCTGCCGACTCCGCCTGGGCGATCGGCCTGTTGCTGGCCGCGTACCTGGCAGGCGGCATCGCGCTCGGTGCCCTGTACTTCCGGTCGCTCTGGTGGACCGCTCGGCGCTTCGGCGACGGCTCGCGCGCGATCGCAACGATCGCGCTGATGGTCGGGCGCTTCGCGTTGCTGGCCGGGGTGCTGGTCGCAGTGAGCCTGGAAGGCGCGATGCCGTTGCTGACGACCGCGCTGGGCATCTTCATCGCCCGCTTCCTCGTCGTCCGACGCGTCCGCCTTGCGGCAAGCCAGACGGAGAACGCCCCATGAAATCCCCGCTCGACAGCGCCGCGCTGTTCCACATCGGCCCGGTGCCGATCGGCGCCAGCGTGGTCGTCACCTGGGTCCTCATGGCGGTGCTGGTCGTCGGCGCGGCCCTTCTCCGGCGCCGTCTGAAGCTGCAGCCGTCGGCCACGCAGGCTGCCTGCGAGATGCTCGTCGAGGTGCTCGACAGCCAGATCCGCGACACCATGCGGGTGGAGCCCGCGCCCTACCGCGCCTTCATCGGCACGCTGTTCGTCTACATCTTCCTGGCCAACTGGTCGTCGCTGGTGCCGGGCGTCGAACCGCCGACCGCGCACCTCGAAACCGATGCCGCGCTGGCCCTGCTCGTCTTCCTTGCGATCATCTGGTACGGCGTGCGGGCGGTCGGCGTGCGCGGCTACCTCAGGACCTTCGCGTCGCCCAGCCCGGTGATGATTCCGCTGAACTTCATCGAGAGCCTCACGCGCGCCTTTTCGCTGCTGGTGCGGCTGTTCGGCAACGTGATGAGCGGCGTGTTCGTGATCGGCATCGTCGGCTCGCTGGCCGGGTTGCTGGTGCCGATTCCGCTGATGGCGCTGGACCTGCTGACCGGCGCCGTGCAGGCCTACATCTTCGCTGTGCTGGCGATGGTCTTCATCGCGAGCGCCGTCAGCGACGAAGCCGTAGCCGTACCCCCATCTCCACCCTCCACCCCAAGGACTCCTCCATGAACTGGCTGGCATTCATCAGCATCGTCTCGGCCGCCATCGCGGTCTCGTTCGGGGCCATCGGTCCGGCCCTGGCGGAAGGTCGCGCGGTCGCCGCCGCCATGGACGCCATCGCGCGCCAGCCCGAGGCGGCAGGCACCATCTCCCGCACGCTGTTCGTCGGGCTCGCGATGATCGAGACCATGGCGATCTACTGCCTGGTGATCGCGCTGCTGCTGCTGTTCGCGAACCCGCTGATCAAATGACCCCCGCACACTCACCGCTTCGCGTTCTGCTGCCGCGCGAAGGGGCGCGCGAATGCCTTCGGGCGGCACCGACATGACCATCGACTGGTGGACCCTGGGCTTCCAGGCGGTCAACGTCCTGGTGCTGGTCTGGCTGCTCGGGCACTTCTTCTGGAAGCCGGTGGCGGCCATGATCGCGCAGCGCACTGCGGTGGCGCAGCAGACGCTGGCCGATGCCGATGCCCAGCGCGCCCAGGCTGCGGCCGCGCTCGCCGAGATCGAACGCACCCGTGCCGGCTTTGTGCAGGAGCGCGAGGCGATCCTGGCGGAGGCCCATGCCACGGCCGATCGCGTCCGCGCCGCGGCACTGGAAGCCGCAACGAAGGAAGCCGCCATGGTCGCGGCGGACGCGCTGGCCGCCGTCGACAAGCAGAAGGCCGTGGCCGACGACGCCTGGCGCGAGCGGGCGAGCCGCCTTGCGATCGACATCGCCACGCGGCTCTGTGCACCGCTGGGCGGCGCCGCCGTGCAGGCGGTCTTCATCGACCGGCTGGTCGCGCAGATCGGCAGCCTGCCCGAGGCCCAGCGCCGCGCGATGGCGGCGCCCGACGCTGCGCTCGAGGCCATCAGTGCGTCGCCGCTCGAACCCGACGCCCAGCGCCGCCTGCAGGAGCGCCTGGCGGACGCCTTCGGCGCAGCGCCGCGGCTCGCCTTCCGCACCGACGCGGCATTGATCGCCGGCATCGAGCTGCGCGGCGCCCATCTGGCCGTCAGCAACAGCTGGCGCGCCGACCTGCAACGCATCCAGACCGAGGTGGCCCATGACGGCGCCTGATTCGCACTTGCAGGCCGACACCTGGCTCGGCCAGGCGCGCGGCCGGCTCGATGCGCTGGCGCTCGGGGCCCGTGCCGATGCCATCGGGCGCGTCGAAGAGGTGGCCGACGGCATCGCCTTCGTCTCGGGCCTGCCGGATGTCCGGCTGGACGAGCTGTTGCGCTTCGACAAGGGCCAGTTCGGCTTTGCGCAGGTGCTGGAGCGCGAGCGCATCGGCTGCGTGCTGCTCGACGCGGTCGATGCCATCGAAGCCGGTGACGCCGTGCGCGGCAGCGGCGACGTGGTGCGCGTGCCGGTCGGGCCGGCGCTGCTCGGCCGCGTGGTCGATTCGCTGGGTCGCCCGCTCGACGGCAAGGGGCCGATCGTCTCCGACACCCTGGCACCGATCGAGCGCCCGGCACCGTCCATCATCGACCGCGACCTGGTGACCCAGCCGGTGCAGACCGGCCTGCTGGTGGTCGACACGCTGTTCGCGCTCGGCCGCGGCCAGCGCGAGCTGATCGTGGGCGACCGCGCCACCGGCAAGACCGCCGTGGCCATCGACACCATCCTCAACCAGAAGCACAGCGACATCGTCTGCGTCTACGTGGCGGTGGGGCAGAAGAGTTCGGCGGTGCGGCGTGCCATCGATGCGATCCGCATGCATGGCGCGCCGGAGCGCTGCATCGTGGTGGTCG
>CAIQMJ010000515.1 GCA_903872875.1 uncultured Variovorax sp. | reverse complement strand
CTCAGGTCGGCCAGCGTGACGGCAGGCGACTGCCCGAGGCACCATGCGGTGAAGCCGCCCCACATGTCGCGGTAGACCTGGATGGAGGCCGGGCGTTGCAGCAGACCGAGCGCCTGCTGTTCGTTGAGTCCAGGCTCTCCTAAAGGCACAGGCCCCACTCAATAATATGCTAACGGCAGAGATAATGGGATCTCGCGTTGGTATTCGTTGGATAGGAAGCGATTCCTCCTGCCGTTAGCCCAAAATGGGTTTGGGAATTGTTGCCCTCTTAAAAAGCTTTGGGGCTCTCCGTTGGTTTCGCGGCCCGCATAACATCAATGTAAGCGCACGGTGAAGTCATCTTGATTGCCTGAGAGTCGGCAGGCATCGTGTCCGCGATGAATGATGTGGACGCAATAGATGGTGTGGTTAAGCGCGCGACCCGTCGCAAGCACAGCGCGCGGTTCAAGGCCGAGGTCCTTGAGGCATGTCGGCAGCCGGATGCTTCTGCCGCGGCGATCGCGAGGCTGTACAACCTGAATGCGAACGTGGTGCACCGGTGGCGCGCCGACGATCGCAAGGCTGCGTTGCCGAAGGCGACTGACGTTCCAACCTTACCGATGCCCGACTTCATCGCGCTCGATGTGCAGCCCGAAGCCGAGAAGCCGGTGCGCGACATCCGCATCGAACTGAAGCGAGGCAACGCCACCGCAGTGGTGCACTGGCCGGTGGAATCGGTGTCGTCGTGCGCGGCCTGGCTGCGCGAGTGGCTGCGTTGATCCGCGTCGACGCCGTGTGGCTAGCCACCGAGCCGATCGACATGCGCGCTGGCACCGAGACGGCGCTGGCACGCGTCGTGAAGGTATTCGGCGCCGCGCATCCTCACCATGCCTACCTGTTCGCCAACCGACGGGCCAACCGCATGAAGGTCCTCGTACACGATGGCATCGGCATCTGGCTGTGCGCACGTCGGCTGAACCAGGGCCGGTTCCTCTGGGCCAACGCGGGCCTGGGCACGCAGATGGCGATGACGCGTGAGCAGCTCGACGCGCTTGTGCTCGGATTGCCCTGGCAGCGCGTCGGGGCAGCGGGTGTCATCACCGTGGTGTGATCGCACGGCGGCCGTGCAATTGCGGCAAACGCCGATGACATTCACACGCTCGGGCGGCACCATCCGTGCTCATGGTGGATGCCGAACAACTGAAGGGCCTCGATGCAGAGCAACTGCGCGAGGTGACCCTCCGGCTCATCAAGGACTTCACTGAGCAGCAAAGCTTGCTCGAGGCCAAGGACCGATCGATCGAGACGCTCACGCGCGAAGTCACCTTCAAGTCCACCAAGGTCGACCAACTTACCCACGAGCTCGCACAGTACAAGCGCCTGCGCTTCGGCAAGAGCAGTGAGAAGCTCGACGCAGCGCAGGCCAGCCTTCTGGAAGAGACGCTTGACGCCGACCTGGCGGCCATCGAAGAAGAGCTGAAGCATCTGCGCCCGTCGCCTAAGACCGAGGACAAGCAACAGCCGCGTCGCACGCCGCTGCCGGCAGACCTGCCGCGCGTCGATGTCCACCACGAACCAGAGTCGACCACTTGCACGTGCGGCTGTGCGCTCAAGCGCATCGGCGAGGACGTGACCGAGAAGCTCGACTACGTTCCCGGCGTGTTCACCGTCGAGCGGCATGTTCGAGGCAAGTGGGCCTGCGCGAAGTGCCAGACGTTGATCCAGGCGCCGGTGCCCGCCCAGGTGATCGACAAGGGCACCCCCACCGCCGGCCTCCTGGCGCAGGTGATGGTGGCCAAGTACGCTGACCACCTTCCGCTGTACCGCCAGGAAATCATCTTCGGGCGTGCCGGCCTGGCCATCCCGCGCTCGACGCTTGGTGCGTGGGTCGGCGCCTGTGGCGTACGCCTGCAGCCACTGGTCGACGCGCTCAAGGAAGCGATCCTTGATCACCATGTTCTGCATGCCGACGAAACGCCCGTGGCGATGCTCAAGCCCGGCACCGGCAAGACGCACCGCGCTTACCTGTGGGCCTACACCCCAGGCGCCTTCGAAGGAATGAAGGCCGTGGTCTACGACTTCGCCGACAGCCGGGCCGGCCAGCATGCGCAGGACTTCCTGGGTGAATGGCGCGGCGCGCTGGTCTGCGACGACTACTCGGGCTACAAGGCCCTGCTGGCCAAGGGCGTCGTCGAGGTTGGATGCCTGGCTCATGCACGGCGCAAGTTCGTCGAGCTACATACGACCAACAAGAGCCAGATTGCCAAGGCCGGCATCCAGTACTTCGCCCGGCTGTACGAGATCGAGCGCGAGGTGAAGGATCTCGACGCAGATGAGCGGCATCGCATCCGCCAAGCGCGGGGTCGGCCGATCGCCGAGGCACTGCATGCCTGGATGATCGCGCAGCGGCTCAAGGTCCCGGAAGGTTCAGGGACAGCCAAAGCACTGAACTACAGCCTGAAGCGTTGGCCTGCGCTGACGCGCTACTTGGACGATGGCAACCTGCCTGCGGACAACAACTGGGTGGAGAACCAGATCCGGCCGATTGCAGTGGGCAGAGGCAACTGGTTGTTCGCCGGGAGCCTGCGCGCCGGGCAACGTGCCGCAGCCGTCATGAGCTTGATTCAGTCAGCCAAGCTCAATGAGCACGATCCGTATGCCTATCTGAAGG
>CAIQMJ010000514.1 GCA_903872875.1 uncultured Variovorax sp. | reverse complement strand
GGCCGGGGATTCTGGATGACCTCAACCGTCTCAGCTTTGCGTACCGCTGGAGTACGCGCTTTCTCTGCCTCGACAAAGCCGATGCGGAAAAAGAGCTTTCCCGCCTACGCCGCCAGTGGTTCGCCAAGCGCAAAAACGTCATCGCGCTGCTGCGCGAGACGATCTTCCAGCAGGAAAGCCCGCTGGTCGATACCGACGCCAGCAACAAGGCCACCGATGCGGATGCTGCCTTGCAAGAGCTGGGCAGCGATCAAGTGGCCTTCGGCTACGTGACGGCGACCGTCACAGTCATGGACGCGGATGCCGCCGTGGCCGACGAGAAGCTGCGCAGGGTGGAGCGCGTCATCCAGGGGCGTGGCTTCGTCACCATCCCCGAAACGCTCAACGCCGTGGATGCGTGGCTGTCGTCCATTCCGGGCCATGCCTACGCCAACGTCCGCGAGCCCATCGTCTCGACGCTGAACCTGGCGCACCTGATGCCGGTGTCGGCGGTATGGGCCGGGCCGGAGAAGAACGCGCATCTCGACGGCCCGCCGCTGATCGTCACGCGCACTGAGGGCGCGACGCCGTTCCGGCTGGTTACGCACATCGGCGACGTGGGCCACACGCTGGTGGCTGGGCCAACCGGTATGGGCAAGTCCGTGCTGCTCGCCACTTTGGCGATGCAGTTTCGGCGCTATCGCGGCTCGCGCATCTTCGCCTTCGACATGGGGCGCTCGATGCGCGCCACGATCCTGGGCCTGGGCGGCGAGCACTACGACCTTGGGCTGGATGGCGAGATCGCTTTCCAACCACTCGCGCGCATCGACCGCGAGGGCTACCGCACCTGGGCGGCTGAATGGATCGAAGGCCGTTTGCGGCATGAGGGCGTGGCCGTCGGCCCCGAGGAGAAGGTGGCCATCTGGTCGGCGCTGGGAAGCCTGGCCGGAGCTCCGGTGGAGCAGCGCACGATGACGGGCCTTTCCGTACTGTTGCAATCGAACGCGCTGCGGCAGGCGCTCGCGCCCTATGTGCTCGGCGGCGCCCACGGCAAGCTGCTGGACGCGGATTCGGATCGACTGGGCTCCGGCTCCGTGCAGTGCTTTGAGATGGAAGAGCTGATGCACAGCAAGGCCGCCGTCATGGCCGTGCTGCATTACCTCTTTGCACGGTTCGATGAACGCTTTGACGGCGCACCGACGCTGCTGATCCTCGATGAAGCATGGCTGTTCCTCGATGACCCGGTGTTCGCGGCGCGCATCCGCCAATGGCTCAAGACGCTGCGCAAGAAGAACGTGAGCGTCATCTTCGCCACGCAGAGTCTGGCGGACATCAAGGATTCGAGCATCGCGCCCGCGATCATCGAGAGCTGCGCGAGCCGCATCTTTCTGCCGAACCCGCAGGCGACCGAGCCGCAGATTCGCACGATCTACGAGGGCTTCGGTCTTAACAGGCGGCAGATCGAAATCGTCACTACCGCGCAGCCCAAGCGCGACTACTACTACCAATCGCGCCTCGGCAACCGTCTGTTCGACCTCGACCTGGGCGCCGCGACTTTGGCCTTCGCGGGCGCCTCCACGCAACAAGACCAGCGTGACATCGACGCGGTGCTCGCTGCCGCTTCATCCGTCTCCACCCCGTTCGCAGCCGCATGGCTGCGCCACCGCAGCCTCGATTGGGCGGCCGATCTGCTGCGCGATTTCCCCGGCCCCGCGCCGGGTGCCGCCCCCATCCCCAGCCATCTCCAGGAGAACCTGCCATGAAGCCCCATGCCCACAAGCTCGCTGCGCTGACCACCGCCTGCGTGCTCGCCTTCGGCATCGCGCAGCCCGCGCATGCACTGTTCGGCGTTGGCGACATCGTGTTCGATCCGACCAATCTGGTGCAGAACACGCTCACCGCCGTTCGCACGCTGGAGCAGATCAACAACCAGATCCGCCAGCTC
>CAIQMJ010000513.1 GCA_903872875.1 uncultured Variovorax sp. | reverse complement strand
GGTGGAGCGCTTCGTGGCCGGCGACGGCAAGGCGCTGCTGAACACGCAAGTGGATTCATTGGTGCAGGCAATGGCATCCTTTGCAGTGCCCACCTCGGCACAGCTGAGCTTGCCGGCCAGCTATGCGTCAGCGATCACGCCTGTGATCGCGGCGAACTGGCACTGAGTGGCATCTGCGGCATCAGTGGCACTGGGCCTGCCAGGCCCGCCGCTCCCACGGCGGTTGGTTCAAACCAGCCGCCGGATCGCCTTCTTCCGCCAAACCATCCGGTAATACGTCGTCTGCAACGCCAGCATCGCGATGAAGGCCGCCGGGTACGCGAACCACACGCCGTTCAGTCCGATGCGGTGGCTCATGACATAGGCCACCGGCACTTCCACGCAGGCGATGCAGAAGATCGCGATGGCGGTCGGCACCAGCACCGAGCCGCTGGCCCGCATGATCCCCGAGAGCACCGACGCCATGCCGAAGATCACGCTGCTCCACAGCATGATGTGCAGCAGCGTCTGCGCGAGATCGATCACCGGTGCGCTGGTGATGAAGAAGCCCATCAGGTGGCGCGAGAACAGGTAGCCGAGCAGCACGAGGGAGCCGGTCAGCACCAGGTTCATCAGCAGCCCGGTGCGCGCGATGGCGCCGAGCTTGTCGACGCGGCCTGCGCCGATCGCCTGCGCGCCGAGGATCGACGAGGTGATCGCGATCGAGATCGCCGGGAACTGCACATAGGCCACCACCTGGTTGACCGCGCCGTAGGCCGCGGTGGCGCTCGATCCGTAGCTGTTGACCAGCGAGAGCAAGGCGACTTCGGCCAGGGAGATCACGATCATCTGCACGCCGGTCGGCACGCCGACCTTGAGCACTGTCTTGAGGATCCTGGGGTCGATGCGCATGCGCCGCCAGAACTCGGCATCGGGGGCGAGCGGACTCTTCTTCGCACGCAGCCTGAAACCCAGCCAGAGGGTTGCCGTCACGTAGGCCACGACGGTTGCTGCCGCGCCACTCGCCACGCCGAGTTGTGGCAGGCCGCCCCAGCCGCGGATCAGCGCGGGCGTGACCATCAGTCCGATGCAGGTCGAGATCGCCAGCGTGAACAGCGGCGTGACCGTATCGCCCACGCCGCGCAGCATGGCCGTGGACAGCAGGAACACGAACAGCCCGGGCATCGCGATCAGCATGATGCGGGCGTAGGTGGTGGCGTCGGCCAGGATGTCGGCCGGCGTGCCGAGCGCCCGCAGCAGCGGCGCGGTGAAGAAGCCGCCGAACAACGCCACCAGCAGGCCGAAGACGATGCCCACCGTGAGCGTGGTTCCCGCCACGGCCTTGACCTTGCCGGTGTCGCGCGCGCCCCAGGCCTGGCCGATCAGCACCGAGGCGCCGGCGCCCAGGCCGATGGTGAATGCGATGAAGAAGAACATGATCGGGAAGAAGCTCGACACCGCGGCGAGCGCGCCTACGCCGATCATCTGGCCGACATACACGTTGTTCAGCGTGCCCGACAGCGACTGCAGGATGTTGCTCAGCAACATCGGCGCCAGGAAGAACAGGAAGACTTTCCAGAGCGGTCGGTTGCCGTCGAAGGGCGTGCGGTGCGGCTTGGCGGAAGCGTGTGCGGCGGCGGGCGGCGGCACGGGTGCGAGCGCGGGGTCGGCGACGGCGGCAGGCGGCGCGGCGATCTCGCCGGCCACGCGCAAATCGTCGGGCTGCATGTCGGGTCGGAGTGTCTCGGATGTCGTCATTGTTCTTTCCAGGCGGCGGCAGAGAGTACGTGCAAATGCGTGCCCAGGTCCGTCGGCCAAGACGCGATCTGCGTTCCGAAGCGGCTTTCGTCGCCTGCGAACAACGCACGCGCCGCTTCCTCGAAACCCGGCAGGTCGCCGGCCATCTCGCTCATGAAGCGGTAGGTGGCCTCGCGGGCGGCCCGCAGGCCGTCGCGGCCGGCGTGTGCGCGGCGGGCGTCGTCCACCAGGCGGCGCAGCGCGACCGATGCACCGCCGGGCTGCCGGCTGAGCCAGTCCCAATGGCGCGGCAGCAGCGTGACCTCGCGTGCGACCACGCCGAGCTTTGGTCGCCCGACGCCGCGTGGCGTGGCGGGAGCGGGAGCCGGTACCGCGTCGGTCGGCCGAGGCGCGCGCAGGTCGAGCGGGACCAGGGCGCCGGTGGCGTCGTCGAACACACGCAGGAGCACGCTGTCCGGCACAGGCGCCGCGCGCAGATGGGCCGTGACTTCGGCAAGCGACCCGCTGGCCACGCGTTGGAAATTCGCGAAAGCGGTGACAGGGGTGTTCGCTGCGGATGTCGCTTCAGGTGCTACAGCGGGTGTCGATGCTGACTTTCGGCGAGTGAGAGGGCTAGGTGGTTCAGGCGTCATCGGGTTAATTTTACCCGGATTAAATATGAATTTGAAGTTTGGCTTTGTATCGTTCGGACGAAAGGGGCCGGCCCCTCGGAGCCATCCGGAAGATCTCATTCTTTTTCGTTGTGAATTAATGCTTACAGGTTAATTTCGACTTTTCAATGGGGAAAAAGAGGTTGGTTGGGATGCCTTTTCACTTCTCGGCTCGACCTTTCTCCTGCTGGATGGGTTACGCGCTTCGGCTTGCTGGCGGGGTGGATGCCGGAGGCGCCTCGACGCACCCGCAACCGCGCGTAAAACGGTGCCCGGAAGGGGCTGGGCGGGCTTGGCGCCTATGGCAAACTCGCCCGTTTTTGCCAGGGACAAGTCCAAGACATGCTGAAAATCATTCGCCAGCTGGCGGCCGAAATCAAGGTCGGCGAGCACCAGGTGAAGGCAGCCGTCGAACTGCTCGACGGTGGTGCCACGGTCCCGTTCATCGCGCGTTATCGCAAGGAGGCCACCGACGGCCTGGACGACATCCAGCTGCGCGAACTCGAGGCCCGCCTGTCCTATCTGCGCGAACTCGAAGATCGCCGCACCGCGGTGCTCAAGAGCATCGACGAGCAGGGCAAGCTCACGCCGCAACTGCGCGCTGCGGTCGAGGCCGCGCCGACCAAACAGGAACTGGAAGACCTGTACCTGCCCTTCAAGCAGAAGCGCCGCACCAAGGGCCAGATCGCCCGAGAGTTCGGCATCGAGCCGCTGGCCGACAAGCTGTTCGCCGATCCGACCCTGGACCCGGCTGTCGAGGCGCTGGCCTTCCTGAAGCCGGCGACCACGCTCGACGACGGCAAGCCGGGCCCCGATTTCTCGACCGTGCCCGCGGTGCTCGACGGCGTTCGCGACATTCTTTCCGAACGATGGGCCGAAGACGCCGTGCTCGTGCAGCGCATGCGCGAGTGGCTCTGGACCGAAGGGTTGTTCAAGTCGACGCTGATGAGCGGCAAGGACGAGAACAACGTCGACGTGTCGCGCTTCCGCGATTACTTCGCCTACGACGAGCCGATCGGCCGCGTGCCTTCGCATCGCGCGCTGGCCGTGTTCCGCGGCCGGTCGCTGGAAATCCTCGATGCCAAGCTGGTGCTGCCGGTCGAGCCCGAGCCGGGCAAGCCCTCGATCGCCGAAGGCCGGATCGCGCTGCACCTGGGCTGGAGCCATGCGGGCCGCGCAGCCGACGACCTGATCCGCAAGGCGGTCGCGTGGACCTGGCGCGTGAAGCTGTCGTTGTCGACCGAGCGCGACCTGTTCACCCGACTGCGCGAGGACGCCGAGAAGGTCGCGATCAAGGTATTCGCCGACAACCTGCGCGACCTGCTGCTGGCCGCACCGGCCGGCCCGCGCGTGGTGCTCGGGCTCGACCCTGGCATCCGCACCGGCGTGAAGGTCGCGGTGGTCGATGCCACTGGCAAGCTGGTCGAGACCGCCACCGTGTTCCCGCACGAGCCGCGCAAGGACTGGGAGGGCTCGCTCCACACGCTGGGCAAGCTGTGCGCCAAGCATGGCGTGAACCTGATCGCGATCGGCAACGGCACCGCCAGCCGCGAGACCGACAAGCTGGCCGCCGACCTGATCAAGCTGCTCGCCAAGATGGCCGAGCAGGCCGGCGCACCGCCGATGGCGATCGACAAGGTCGTTGTGAGCGAGGCCGGCGCCTCGGTCTATTCGGCGAGCGAGTTCGCGTCGCAGGAAATGCCGGACGTCGACGTGAGCCTGCGCGGCGCCGCGAGCATTGCGCGCCGCCTGCAGGACCCGCTGGCCGAGTTGGTCAAGATCGATCCGAAGTCGATCGGCGTGGGCCAATACCAGCACGACGTGAACCAGGGCGAACTCGCGCGCACGCTGCATGCGGTGGTCGAGGACTGCGTGAACTCGGTCGGCGTCGACCTGAACACCGCGAGCGTGCCGCTGCTGAGCCGCGTCTCGGGCCTGTCGGCCAGCGTGGCGAAGGCGGTGGTCCGCTGGCGCGAGGCCAACGGCGCCTTCGCGACCCGCAAGCAGCTGATGGAGGTCACCGGCTTCGGGCCGAAGGCCTTCGAGCAGAGCGCGGGCTTCCTGCGCGTGCGCGGCGGCAGCAACCCGCTGGACATCACCGGCGTGCATC
>CAIQMJ010000512.1 GCA_903872875.1 uncultured Variovorax sp. | reverse complement strand
GCCCCCATTTGCAAGCCACATCATCGGGGTGCGGTACGGCCGCCCCCGACGCGGTACGACAGCGCCGGCGGACACCTATAAGGAGACAAGACATGCTTCTGCGCGCTCACTTGCGCCGGGCCGGCGCTCTGGCGCTGGCGATCGCGACCGGCTTGGTCGCCGATGCCGGGATGGCCCAGCCAGACTATCCCGCACGGGCGGTGCGGATCGTGGTGCCATATCCGGCAGGCGGCAATACCGATGTCATCACGCGGGCCGTGATGAAGGAGGTCTCTGGCCGAATGGGCCAGCCCTTCGTCATAGACAACAAACCGGGTGGCAATAGCATCCTCGGCACCGACATCGTTGCCAAGGCGGCGCCCGATGGCTACACCCTGTTGATCGTCATCGGTGCGTACGCCAACAATCGTTGGCTCTACAAGACATTGCCCTACGGGCCTGACGATCTGGTGCCGGTGACGCAGATCTCGCGGACTTCGCTCGTGCTGGTATCCACGCCGCAACTGGCGACCAAAAACATGCATGACTTCCTTGCCGCCGTCCGGTCGAGCAGCCAGGCGACCTACGCCAGCAGCGGCACGGGATCGGCGGCGCACTTGCTGGGCGAACGCTTCTCGCAAGCCGCGAACTTCAAGGCGACCCACATTCCGTACAAAGGCACGGCTGACGCCATGAACGATCTGGTCGGAGGACGGGTCGGCTTCATGTTCGACGCGGTATCCGCCGTCGGCGCGCAGATTCGCGCCGGGAAGCTCGACGCACTCGCCGTGACGGGCGTGACGCCGTCTGCACAGTTGCCTGGCGTACCGACATTGGTTGAGCTCGGCTTTCCGCAGCTGGTGTCTTATGCGTGGGCCGGGCTGCTCGCGCCGGCGCGCACCCCGGAGTCCATTAGGCAACGGCTTGCAACGGAGATTGCAGAAGTCCTGAAAGCGCCGGAACTCAAGGAGCGGCTGGCCGCGATCAGCACAGACGCCGTGGGCAGCACACCCGCAGAGTTCGGCCGCTTCCTTGCAGAGGAAAGCCGCGTCGGCGAGGAAGTGATCGCCAAGTCCCACATCAGCCTGGATTGACCCGATGTCGATTGCTCTCAACGTCCCACCCGTGTCTGCTTGCGCCTCTCCTGCGACGAACCGGCGGGCCGCGGCGATGCTTGGAGGCGCGTGCGCATTCATTGGCGACAGCGTGCTTGGCCCCCGTCAACTCGTGCAGGTACCGGGCATGCAGTACCTGGTGTTCGACTACCTGTCGGAGATGACGCTCTCGAGCATGGCTCGCGCAAAATCAGGCGACCCTTCACAAGGCTATGCCGTCGACTTCGTCGAGGTCACGCTGCGCGAGATTCTCACCGCCTGCGCAGCGAAGGGGATACGCCTTGTGGCCAACGCCGGCGGCCTCAATCCGCGGGCCTGCGCAGCGGCCATCGATGCACTGCAGTCGGCGCTCGGCACTTCGCTCAACGTGGCGTTCGTCGAAGGCGATGACTGCCTGGACCTGGTGCAAGCCTTGCGAGAAGAAGGCGTGACCGACTTTTATAGCGGCGCACCCCTCCCGCACGGGCTGGACAGCGCGAACGCGTACCTGGGTGCGCTGCCCATTGCGCGAGCGCTGGACATGGGTGCAGACATCGTCGTCACAGGCCGCATCGTCGACAGTGCGACGACGCTGGGCGCGCTGATCCATCACTTCGGGTGGGGCGCCTCGGAGTTCGATCTGCTTGCGGCTGGGTCCCTGGCCGGCCACCTGCTCGAGTGCGGTGCGCAGGCCACCGGCGGCATCCATACCGATTGGGAAGACGTGCCCCACTGGGAGAACATAGGCTATCCGATCATTTCATTCGATCACGATGGCGTCTTCACCCTGACCAAGCCGGCGCAAACCGGCGGCGTCGTGCGGGTGTCCACGGTGGCAGAGCAGACCCTCTATGAAATCGGGGATCCGGCCTGCTACGTGCTGCCCGACGTGGTCTGTGATTTCACGCAGGTGCGCATCGCGCAGGAGGGACCGGATTGCGTGCGCGTGACGGGAGCACGAGGCCGCATGCCGAGCGACACCTACAAAGTCTCCGCTACCTACCAGCAAGGCTATCGCTGCGTAGCGCAGGTGTCGGTGTTCGGTATCGACGCCGTACGCAAGGCGCGGCGTACCGGCGAAGCGTTGCTGAGTCGCGCGCGCTCTCTGCTGGAAGCGGCGGGCCATGGCGATTTCGACAAGGCTGCAATCACCGTCATCGGTGCCGAGGACGGCTATGGCCCGCATGCTGGGGATCACGCCGGCATGCGCGAGGCCGTTGCCCGCGTCGCCGTGGTCCATGACGATGAAGCAGCCCTGGAGATCTTCGCCCGCGAATCACGCGCAGCCGGTGTGTCGTGGGCGCCCGGCAGTACTGCGGGCAGCGCCCTGACGCTGAACGCCCGGCCTGCGGTCGAGCCTCGTTACCGGCTTTTCACCTGCCTGCTTGCCAAGACACGCTTGCCGGCGCCCGTGGTGCGGATGGAGTCGGCGTGCTCAAGTGTCCCTGTGCCCGTCGGCATGGCCCAGCCGGGCGCCATGCCGGTTGCTGGAACGCGTCCGGCTGCACCGGTGCAAGAAGCAGACGTGCCGGTCGGCTGGCGCCAGGTGCCGTTGATCCGCGTGGCCTATGCCCGCTCAGGCGACAAGGGCGACCACTCCAACGTCGCTATCTTCGCGCGCCGATCTGAACTGCTTCCCTATATCGCCCGCTCGATCAATGTGCGTACGCTGCGTGAATACCTGGCCCACCTGGTGAAAGGCGAGGTGCACAGGTACGACGTACCGGGGCTGTGCGCGATCAATTTCGTTCTGCACCACGCGCTCGACGGCGGCGGTCCCACCTCGTTGCGAACAGATCCGCTCGGCAAGGGAATGGCGCAGATGGTGCTGGGAATGCCGGTGTGGGTCCCGCCGGACCTGGCAGAGGATCAATGACCGCGGGGCCGGGCACTCAGGCCCGCATCGACGCTCAAGCGCCAGGCGGAACTCGAAAGCCCTTGAGCAATTGCCGCATGGACTCGCCGGCCTTTTCTCCGCCGGTGTCGGCCGGTCGTCCCTCAGCGATCAGACGCTCCACCAGTGACAGCATTGCGTCGAGATTGAAGGGCTTGATCAGAAACGCGTCGTAGTTGCGGAAGGATCGCTGCACAACATCTTCAGATGTGGCGCTCATGAAGACGAAAGGGATATGGCGGAGTGCTTCGTTCTGACGCACGGCCTCCCCGAGCTCGGCCCCGTTCATGACCGGCATCATGAAGTCGGAAAGAATGAGTGCAGGTATTTCGCCTTGAAGAAGCTCCAGAGCGGCTTTGCCATTGGACGCTGCAACGACGCGATAGCCCTCGGCCTCCAACAGAAGTTGAAGCACTTCCGAGTTTCCATACTCGTCCTCGACAATCAAAACCAGCTTCATCGGGACGGACCTCGTTCAAATAGATGGGGGCTTGTTGGGGAAGGGCAGTTGCACGTTGACCACGGACTGGGTGACGCCGCTGCCTCGGATTTTCGCGATGACAAGGCTTCGTTGATCCTGCCGCCTTGCGCTTTCCGGCAGCGCATCGAAGGAAAACGCGTTGTCGAACCAACCGACGACACCCTCTGCAAGCGGGGTGGCCGCGGCGACTGCCAGCGCAGCCGGGTCCACTGTGAAAAGCGAAGTGACGCCACGGCGTCGGAGTTCGGAAAGCAGCCTGCCGAGAAAGCGGTAGCCTCGCTCTGGAAACGCGAGGGTATCTGCCAGTCCCGCCAAGCCATCGAGGACAAGGCGGCGGACTTTCAGTTCATCAACCATTCTCAGCAACTTGTGGCCCATCTCGTCCATCGATTCGTCTTCATGGCCAAAGTTCTTGATAGTGAGAGCGCCGCAATTGACGGCTTCATGGACGCCGATGCCCACTGCCGACCCCATGCGCCGCAAATCGCCGCCCAGTTCCGTACATGACAGAAGCAGGCCAGGGGATGCGAGCGACGATGCGGCCGCGAAGGCCAAGGCCAACGTCGTTTTACCAGCGCCACTCTGGCCTGTTATCACGGAGGCGCTGCCGGAAAAAAATCCCCCGCTGCGTAGGACAGCGTCCAGCGCAGGTATGCCGGTCGGAATTGCATCCGAGCCCAGCTTGGCGCTCCCATCCACCAGCGGCAGGCTTTCGAGCCGGGGGAAGATCTGCAATCCCTGCGTTGAAATGCAGAAGGTGTGCTGACCCCGGATGATCTGGCTGCCGCGGAACTTGCGAACCTGGATGCGGCGCTCCGCCCGCCAGTGGAACCCGTGATCCTCGAATGAGAAGATGCCGTCGACCATCGTCTGCTCGGCACTCAAGGCGTTGCCGTTGCCGCTCGTCAGAACCAGGCAGGTACACGACATCGCACTCACCAGGCTTTGCAGTTCATGCACGAACTGGCGCACGGAATCGTTCGCTTTCGAGGCGAGGCTTTCCACCACCAGGCCATCGATCACCAGGAGCGATGCCCGATGGCGCAAGAGTTCGCCGCGCAGCAGTTCAACCACGGCCCTCAGTCCGCCTTGTTCAAGCTCGCGGTATCCGCTCACATAGAACACCTTGGCGTTGACCTCCTGATGGTCAAAAAAGATCTGCTGTTCCATGTGCTGCAGCATGCGCGCATACGACTCGGCGAGCATGGTCACGTACAACGTCCGCGTCTCTCGGCGAGCCAGCGTGTACGCGATCTGATTGGCCAGCGTGGTTTTGCCAACGCCGGGCGGTCCCTCGAAGATATAGACGCCGCCTTCGAACAAGCCACCGTTGAGGATTTCGTCCAAGCCGTCAACGAGGGTAGCCAGTCTTTTCATTCTTGTCGCAACGGGTAGGTAATCGGAGGTCGGGTGCGGTCGAGGCGCAGGGAAATCGCGCGGGAACACCCGGTAGAGTCGATTTTAAGTGTGCGTAACGCTCACATCGGTCCAGAAGCTGGGCAGAGCAACGATGCGTCATTTCCATTCGGACCCAACGCGATATTCCCATTCGGGGTCGACGTTGATGTCGAGGCCAAGTTGAAATGTCGTACGGCTGGCAAAGTTGAAATGTCGTGTTTCTTCTTTCTTGATGGGGCCCTGCGAACGCAGTGACCGCCTGGCCTTTGAGCCTCCACAGGCTTGTC
>CAIQMJ010000511.1 GCA_903872875.1 uncultured Variovorax sp. | reverse complement strand
CTTGCACTTCTCGGCCTGGACCGGCGGCTTCGAGGGCCTGAACGTGAAGCGCGACACGCTGCCCGCCATGCCTGCCGGCCTGCAGCGCTACTACGTGCCGCTGGCCGTGCTGTGCGGCGTCGGCGCCGCGCTGCACCTGTTCCGCCGATCGCGCCAGGGCATCGGCCTGCTGCTGATGCGCACGTCGGTGCATGCGGCCGAATCGTTCGGCCTGTCGCGCAGCAGCGCACGTGTCTGCGCGATGGCGGCGAGCGGCGGCATTGCCGGCATCGCCGGTGCGATGCTGGCCTTCAGCACTTCGACGGTCGGCCCGAGCAGCTTCACGCTCTGGACCTCGATCTTCCTTTTGGTCGGCTCGGTGGTCAGCCTCTACGTGCTCACCGCTTTCGCCGGACTGGTCGGCGCACTCTTCCTCACGGCCGTGCCGCTGGTGTTCGCGAGTGCCGGTGCGTGGGTGCCGATCCTCTACGGCGCGGCGCTGCTGCTGACCGTGCTCGCAGCCAACGTGCTGCCGGGCTGGCTCGGACGGGCGAAGCCATGACAGCGGCAACCTCCACCATGCCGACCCCCGCACCGCTGCATGTCGAAGGCCTGTCGCTGCGCTTCGGCGGCATCCATGTGCTCGAAGGACTGGACGCCGTCTTCGAGCCCGGCCGCATCACCGGCCTGATCGGGCCGAACGGCGCGGGCAAGACGAGCTTCTTCAACTGCCTCACCGGGCTCTACCTGCCGCAGGAAGGCCGCATCCGCCTGGGCGGCACGGCGGTCGGCCACCTGCCGCCCAACCGGCGCGCGATGCTCGGATTTGCGCGCAGCTTCCAGCATGTCGCGCTGTGTCCCGAACTCAGCTGCGTGGAGAACGTGATGGCCGGCATGCAGCGCCATGCACGCGCCGGCTGGCTGTCGGCCTTCCTGCCCTTTCCTGCGGCCAACGCCGAGCGCGAGGCCCATCGCGAACTCGCGCGCCAGGCACTCGAACGGGTGGGCGCCGGCAAGGCGGCCGATGCGCTGCCGGCCGAACTGCCGCCCGGCATGCTGCGGCTGGTCGAGATCGCGCGCGCCATCGTCGGCAAGCCGCAGGTGCTGCTGCTGGACGAGCCCGCGGCCGGCCTGAACTCCGCCGAGACGGCCGAGCTTGCCGCCGTGCTGCTGCGCCTGCGCCAGCCCGACCTGGTGCTGCTGGTGGTGGAACACGACATGGACCTGATCATGGGCATCTGCGACACGATCCATGTGCTGAGCGCCGGCCGCATGCTGGCGCACGGCACGCCGGCCGACATCCGCGCCAACCCCGAAGTCGTGCGCGTCTACCTGGGGGACGAGGATGTCTGACGCCCTGCTGTCCACGCGCGGCCTGTCGGTGCGCTACGGTGCAACCGTGGCATTGCACGGCGCCGACCTTTCCGTCGCACGCGCCGGCGTGTCGGCGCTGCTGGGCGCCAATGGCGCCGGCAAGTCGAGCACGCTGAAGGCGATTGCGGGGCTGGTGCCGGCCGGCGGCGTCGTCCGGTTCGACGGCCAGGACATCAGCCGCTGGGACAACCGGCGCCGCTACCGCGCCGGCATCGTCTACGTGCCCGAAGGCCGCGAGATCGTGCCCGACCTGAGCGTGGCCGAGAACCTGCTGCTCGGCGGCTACTTCGCCAGCGGCCGCGAACGCGCGACGCGGCGCGACATGGTGCTGGCCTTCTTCCCCGAGATCGCGAGCCGCCTGCACAGCCCGGCCGGGCTGATGAGCGGCGGCGAGCAGCAGATGCTGGCGATCGGCCGCGCGCTGATGTCGGGGCCGCGGCTGCTGCTGCTCGACGAGCCGTCGCTGGGCCTTGCGCCGCAACTGGTGGTGCGCGTGTTCGAGCGGCTCGCCGCCATCCAGCGCGAACAGTCGCTGTCGGCGCTGCTGGTGGAGCAGAGCTTTCCGATGGCCGCGCGGCTGGCCGACCATGCCTGGTTCATGCGGCACGGCGAGATCACGGGCGAATTCACCGGCGACGAGATGCGCAGCGGCGGCGCCCGCGAGCGCGCCACCAGCGCCTACCTGGGTGCGCACGTGCCCGCCGAAGCGCACGCCACCGACTGATCGACACGAGGACATCCCGACCATGAAGAGCACGCAACTGCAGGGGCGCATCGTCGCGTCCGGACTCGCCTTTCCCGAAGGCCCGATCGCGCTGCCCGACGGCAGCGTGCTGGTGGTGGAGATCGCCGGCGGGCGGCTCAAGCGCATCGCGCCGGACGGCGCGGTCGAGGTGGTCGCCGAACTCGGCGGCGGGCCGAACGGCGCGGCCATGGGGCCGGACGGCTGCTGCTACGTCTGCAACAACGGCGGCTTCGCCTGGCGCACCGATGACGGCTTCTCGCGGCCGACCGGCGCCGCGCTCGACTACCAGGGCGGCTCGATCCAGAAGGTCGACCTGTGGACCGGCAAGGTGACCACGCTGTACACGCACTGCGGCGACATCCAGCTGCGCGGGCCGAACGACATCGTGTTCGACGCCAACGGCGACTTCTGGTTCACCGACCACGGCAAGACGCGCGACCGCAACATGGACCGCGGCGCGCTGTTCCACGCGCGCGCCGACGGCAGCGCGATCGTGCAGGCCGCCTTCCCCGTCATCACGCCGAACGGCATCGGCATCTCGCCGGACGGCGGCACGCTGTACGTGAGCGAGACCGAGACCAGCCGCCTGTGGTCGTACCCGATCCTCGGCCCGGGCAAGCTCGCCATGGAACCCTGGCCGTCGCCCAATGGCGGCCGGCTGGTGCATGGCATGCAGGGCTTCCAACGCTTCGATTCGATGGCGCTGGAACACAGCGGCAACATCTGCGTGGCGACGCTGGTGCGCGGCGGCATCAGCGTGTTCTCGCCAGCTGGCGACTGGCTGGAGTTCCACGCCGCGCCGGAAGGCTATTGCACCAACATCTGCTTCGGCGGGCCGGAGCGCCGGACGGCATACATCACGCTGTCGGGCTATGGGAACCTGATGGCCGTGGACTGGCCGCGAGCGGGGTTGGCGCTGGCGTTCTGACCCGCAGCCGATCGCTTCATCAGAAACGAATCACGACCTTGCCGAACGCACCGCGCTCCAGGTGCGCAAACGCCTCCGGCACGGCATCGGCGCCGTACTCCGCGGCGATCACCGGCTGCAGCGCATTCATGTCGATGGCACGCACCATCTCTTCGAGCGCGCGACGGTGGCCGACGCTGATGCCCTGCACCGTGCCCCTGCTGCGGATCGCCTGAAAGGCCGATCCACTGATCTGGCCGCCTTCGATCACGCCGATCACGGACAGCCGGCCGCCTTGCGCCAGCGCCTCCATCGAACGACCGAAGTTCGGGCCACCGACCGTCTCCAGAACGTGCTCCGCGCCGCGGCCGCCGGTGAGACGGCGCACTTCGGCCGGCCAGTCGGCATCGCGTGCGAGCACGTGGGCGGCGCCGAGCGCCAGCGCGCGTTCGCGCTTGTCCGCGCCGCCCGACACGACGATCGCCTGCGCGCCATGCAGCCGCGCGAACTGCAGCCCGAACAGTGCGACACCGCCGGTGCCATGGATGAGCACGGTCTGGCCCGCGTGCAGCCCGCCCACGTCGACGAGCGAAAACCAGGCGGTGAGCGCGGCGCACGGCAGCGTGCTCGCTTGCGCCGCATTCAAGGTCGAGGGCGCGGCCACCGCCCATTGCGCGTCGAGCAGCACATGCGACGCGAGTGCGCCCGGGCCGGGGCCGCCCAGCGCCATCGCCTCGGGCGGCGCCGCGCCGTCGAGCCAGCCCGCGACGAAGGTGCTGATGACCCGCTCGCCGCCCTTCCAGCGCGTGACGCCGGCACCGACCGCGGCCACCGTGCCGGCCAGGTCGGATCCGGGCACGAAGGGCAGCGACGGCGTCCAGCCGTAGTTGTTGTCGGTCAGCATGAGGTCGCGGTAGTTCAGCGAGGCGGCCTCGACGCGCACCAGGATCTGGCCGGGTCCGGGCTGCGGCACGGGCGCTTCCACCAGTTGCAGATGCTGGCGGCCGAAATCGCTGATCTGCCAGCGGCGAAGAATGTCGGTCATGTCGTGTCCTTGCGAAGGAGAAAGGGATACGCCATGCTATTGATTCCTTTACGACCGCAGTGGCGCCTTTCATTCGCTGGAATGGCGCCCTGAATACACCAATGAGTGAACGACTCAACGGCATCGAAGCCTTCGTCGCAGCCGTCGAGGCCGGCAATTTCGCGCTCGCGGCACAGCGGCTGCGGCTCACGCGTTCGGCCGTCGGCAAGAGCGTCGCGCGGCTGGAGGAGCGCCTGGGCACACGACTCTTCCATCGCACCACGCGCAGCCAGAGCCTCACGGAAGACGGCCACGCCTACTACGAGCGCTGCCGCCGCGCGCTGGCCGAACTCGACGCGGCAGACGCAGCCGTCGAGGCCGGCCGGCAGACGCCGGCCGGGCGCGTACGAATCACCATGCCCGCGCTGATCGGCCGCGCATGCGTCGCGCCGCTGTTGCTGGAACTGGGGCAGCGGCATCCGCAACTCAGGTTCGACGTGTCTTTCAGCGACCGGCGCATCGACATCGTGGACGAAGGCTTCGACCTGGCAATACGAAGCGGCGCACTTGGCGACAGCGCTGCGCTGGTGGCCCGGCTGCTGGGCCACCAGTGGATGGGTGTCTATGCATCACCGGACTATCTGGCGGCGCACGGCCGGCTGGAGAGCGTGGAGGCGCTGCGCAGGGACGCCTCGGCGCACCGATTCGTCGGCTACGCGCGCGAGACCGGCGTGCATCCCTGGCAGTTCAGGGATGCGGCCGGACGGCTCGTCGACTTCGTGGCGCACACGCGCCTCGAATTCAGCTGCGACAGCCTCGAGGTATCGGCCATGGCCGCCATCCACGGCATGGGCATGGCGCGGCTGCCGACCTGGCTGGCCGCCGACGCCGTGGCCGCCGGCAGCCTGGTGCGCGTGTTCGACGAGCCGCAGCCTTTCGGCTATGCGCTCAACGCCGTGTGGCCGCAGGCGCGCGCGCTGCCGCTGAAGACGCGCGTTGCCATCGACCTGCTGGCCGAGCGCCTGCCGCCGCTGCTTGCATGACCAACTCCGGCGTTCTTCGCGGACGCCGCCGGCAAAGCCGGCGCAACAAGGCGGCGGCTCAGGCGGATCTGGTGCCCAGGTCAGGACGCCGCAGGCTGCCCCACACGCCGACCGCCGTGATCGCGACGCCCGCCGTGACCACGGTGGCCGGCGCACCGAACCGGCCGAACAGCCATGACGCCAGCCCTGCGCCGACCATCATGGCGGCGGCCGTCAGGGCGAGCCGCAGCCGGATCACGCTCACGAGATCGGCACCGTCGAGCCGGGTCTGCAGGAAGGTCATCATCGGGATGAAGAACATCGGCCCGCCCAGGCCCGACGCGAAGGCCACGGCCATCATCGATGGCAGCCAGCCCGCCTGCGGCAGCAGCCAGAGCGGGACCGGCACCAGGGCCAGCCCGCCGCCCAGCAGGACGTAGCCGCCGAACATGAAGCGGCCGAGCCGCGCCGGCCGACGGGCCGCCACCCAGAAGTTGGACAGGAAGTCGCCGGCACCGTAGGCGGCGACCAGCGCCGCGACCGCACCGAGCCCGCTCACGCCGAACCCGGACAGCCCGGCTTCGGCCACGAGGAACGGCAGGCCGAGGCTGACACCGACCGTCCATGCGCCCAGCACGGCGGTGTTGGCCAGCAGCAGAAGCCGCACGTCGCGATGCGTCTGCATGACGCCGAAGCCGCGCGTCAGCCGCCGCAGGACCGGCGTCGCGTGGACCGGCGCGGACCGGCGATGGCCCCAGGCACCCATCGCGACGATCGCCGATGCAGACGCGAGGAAGCCCACCGCATTCACGGTCAGGAACTGCAGCACGGGCAACACGGTCGCGAGCAGGCCCGCCACGAAAGGCCCGGCCAGCCGCGACAGCCGGGTGGTCGCATCGAACAGCGCGTTCAGGCCCTGGATGCGCTCCGGCGTGCCGGCGACCTCCGGGATGCTGGACAGCAGCGCGGGCTGGAACAGCGCGCTCAATGCCGCGAGGCACATGGCGGCGATGACGAGGCTGCCGAACGTGAGCCCGAACACACCGGCCAGGACGACCGGCAGGATGGCGACGAGTGCCGACAGGATGTCGCTGCCGATCATCACCTTGCGCGGCGCGAAGCGGTCGGCGAACAGGCCGGCCCCCAGGCTGACCGCCAGCACCACCGCGCTCTGCGCCATCGGCAACAGGCTCGCACCCGGGCCGGCAATGCCGATGGCGAGCCACAGCACCGCGATGCGGCTCAGTTCGCTGCCGACGCCCGACAGGGCCAGGCCTGCCCACAGGCAGGCGATGCGGCGTTGGCGCAGCAGGTCGACGAAGGGATGCGACATCAGGACACCAGGGAATTCGATGCGCCGGACAGCCGGCGGAAATCATGGATGTGATGTTGGCCATCACGCATGGGCATTTCTTGATGACTTACCGGCCGGCAGGCATTATTCAATTCACGAAGCCCCGCCTGATGGGGACGGCGCACGGCACGATCGATGATCGGCAGTGCGGGTCCGGACAGCGCGGACAGATCAAGCAAGGAGACAAACATGACAGCAGAGATTCTCAAGGACCGCCCGGCCCATGCGTCGGACGCAGGCGTCACGCGGCTCGACGTGGTCATCGTCGGAGCCGGCTTCGGCGGCATGTACGCGGTCTACAAGTTCCGCGAGATGGGACTCAGGATCCAGGGCTTCGAGGCCGGCGGCAACGTCGGCGGCGTCTGGTACTGGAACCGATATCCGGGCGCTCGCGTCGACCTGCCGAGCATCGACTACAGCTTCTCGTTCTCGCCCGGGATCGAGCAGGAATGGACCTGGTCCGAACAGTACGCGGCGCAACCCGAGCTGCTGCGCTACATCAACTTCGTGGCCGACCGGCTCGACCTGCGCAGGAGCATCCAGTTCGACACGCGTGTGACCAGCGCGGTCTGGGACGAAGAGCGCCAGCTCTGGACCGTGACGACCGACAAGGGCGACCGGTACGAAGCGACCTACTGCATCATGGCCACCGGCCCGCTGTCGGTGCCGAAGGACCCGGAGATCCCCGGACTCGATCGCTACAAGGGCCGCCTGCTGCGCGCCGCCCGCTGGCCGCATGAACCCGTCAGCTTCGAAGGCCGGCGCGTCGGCGTGATCGGCACCGGATCGACCGGCATCCAGATCGTGCAGGAGGTCGGCAAGGAAGCCGGCGAGCTCTACGTCTACCAGCGCACGCCGAGCTTCACGATGCCGATGCGCAACGAGGCGCTCGAGCCCGAGTACGTGGCCGAGGTCAAGCGCCACTACGCCGGCATCCGCGAAGCGGCCCGCAACAGCGCGGTCGGTGGCGTGCGCCCGCAGTCGACCCGCGCCTTCTACAGCGTGACGCCGAAGCAGCGCCGCCAGTTGCTCGAAGACGCCTGGAAGAACGGCGGCATCGCGATGCTCGGCACCTTCTCGGACCTGCTGGTCAACGAGGAAGCGAACGAGCATGTCGCGGAGTTCGTGCGCGGCAAGATCGACGAGGTCGTCGAAGACCCGGCCATCGCCGAGAAACTGAAGCCGCGCGGTTACCCGATCTTCGCGCGCCGGCCCTGCCTCGACTCGAGCTACTACGAGACCTACAACCGGCCGAACGTCCACCTGATCGACTGCACGACCGACCCGATCGTGGAGATCACCGAGAAGGGCGTGCGCACGCAGTCCGGCGAGATCGAACTCGACATGCTGATCCTCGCCACCGGCTACGACGGGCTGACCGGCGCGCTGCTGGCCTTCGACGTGGTCGGCCGCGACGGCCGCACGGTGAACGACAAGTGGAAGGACGGCGCCCGTTCCCACCTGGGCCTGATGATGGAAGGCTTCCCCAACCTGTTCATGACGACCGGCCCGAACGGCCCGGCCGCGCTCGCCAACATCATCCGCATCAGCGAGCACGACGTCGACTGGATCGCGGCGGCCATGGTGCACATGGAGAACAACGGCCTGGCGACCATCGAGCCGACCGCGAAGGCGGAGCAGGACTGGATGGACCTCGTCTACACGCTGTCGCAGCGCTCGCTGCTGTTGAAGGCGAAGACCTGGTACGTGGGCGCCAACGTGAAGGACAAGCCGCAGGGGCTGACGCTGTTCACGGGCGGCTTCATGCGGTACCGCGAACATGCCGCGGCGGCCATCCAGAACGGCTACCAGAGCTTCGCGTTCGAACGCGCGAAGGAAGCCGTGGCGGCATAGGTCAGAGGGTGGGCAGCTCGAGTTGCCCGACCAGGTTCGCGTACCGCTTCAGGAACACGCGGACGCGTCGAGAGAGCCGTCGTCCGATGCGGCACATGGCGGTCGATCGTGCCGTCAGTCGAAGCGCACGTCGCGCGACGTGGTCACGCGGCAGAAGCGCTGCAGGTTCGACATGGCTGCCGCATGCTCCTCCGCGCTCAGCGCGCAGCAGCAGTCCTCCAGCACGACCATCTCGAAGTCGCGGTCGTGCCCGTCTCGCACCGCGGCCTGCACCACCGCATTGGTCGAGATGCCCGAGCAATAGATGCGGCGCACGTCGCGCCCGCGCAGGATCGCCTCGAGCTGCGTGCTGTAGAACGGGCTTACCCGGTGCTTCACGATGTCGAAGTCGCCCGGTTGCGGCGCGATGTCCGGATGCACCTCGGTGCCCCAGGTACCGAGCTTGAAGATGCCCTTGGCCTTGGCGCCGCCGAAGATCGGCGAGTTCGGCGGGCACTCGGCATAGTCCGGCGAAAAGCCGACCCGCACATAGCCCACGCGCAGCCCCGCGGCGCGCGCCTTGTCGAGCGCGCGGCGCGTGTTCGCGAGGATGTCGCGCTGGCGCACCTGCTCGCCGTAGGCGCCCTGGCCATTGGGGCCTTCTGCATGGACCAGGTCGTTTTCCATGTCCAGCACCAGATAAATCGCGTTGCTGTCGGTCATTGCATCTCCAGATGAAAAGTCGGTTTCACTCGGCGCGCAGTCCGGCCTGCGCAATCAGCGGGCCCCAGCGCTTCTGCTCGGCCAGGGTGAAGGCGCCGAACTGCTCGGGCGTGCCGCCGCCGGCCTCGAAGCCCATCTCCGCCAGCTTGCTGCGCGCCTCGGGCCTGGTGAGGATCCGGGCCACGGTCTCGTTCAGCTTGCGGATGACGGCCGGGGGCGTGCCGCGCGGCGCATAGAGGCCGTCCCATGCGACCACGTCCATGCCCGCGATGCCCTGGTCGCGCATGCTGGGCACGCCGGGCAGCAGCGTCGTTTCCTTGGCCGAGCTGACGGCCAGGGGCCGCAGCTTGCCGGCCGCGATGAGGGGCCGCACCGCGCTCACCGTGTCGATCAGCAAGGGCAGCTGGCCGCCGATCACGTCGGTGGCTGCCGCGGCCGAGCCCTTGTAGGGCACGCCGAAGAGCTCCGACTGCGTGCCGCTGCGCATCAGTTCGAGTACCAGCCGCGCGGTGGTGCTGGGCAGCGCCACGTCCGCGGCCTTGGGGTTCTGCCTGACGGCGCCCAGCACGCCGCGCAGGTCCTGCAGCCGCG
>CAIQMJ010000510.1 GCA_903872875.1 uncultured Variovorax sp. | reverse complement strand
TGATCTACCTCGTATGGCTCGGCTACAGGATGTGGCGCAGCGAGCCCGCCGATGTCGGCCGCACGCTGGCGGAGAACCTCGACTCGGAGCCGCGCGGACACTGTGCGCTGGCGAAGAGCCTGGCGGTCGCGCTGTCGAATCCGAAAGCCCTGCTGTTCTTCGCGGCTTTCCTGCCGCAGTTCATCGACACGGGCCGCTCGCAAGGTCCGCAGTACGCGGTCCTCGGCGCGATCTTCATCGGCATCGACGTCCTGATCATGATGGCCTACGCTGCAGCCGGCACCCAAGCCGTGCGCTGGCTCTCCAGGCGCAGCCTGCGCATGCTGAACCGCAGTTGCGCGGCCGGCATGTGGCTGCTGGCCGGAACCCTGGCCTTCTGGCGCCGCCCAGACGCCTGATCCCGCGGCCTGCGCCGAAGAAGCGCGCCGACTTCAAGCCGGCGCGAGTGCGAGTGTCTCGAAGGCCTTCACGACCTCGGCCGGCGCCTGCACCATCTCGATCAGCACGCCCTCGCCCGCAATCGGGAATTCCTCGTTCGCCTTCGGGTGCAGGAAGCAGATGTCGAAGCCCGCTGCGCCCTTGCGGATGCCGCCAGGCGCAAAGCGCACGCCGTTGGCAGTGAGCCATTCGACAGCCTTGGGCAGGTCGTCGATCCACAGGCCGACGTGGTTCAGCGGCGTCGCATGCACGGCCGGCTTCTTCTCGGGATCGAGCGGCTGCATCAGGTCGACCTCGACCTTGAACGGGCCAGTTCCCATCGCGCAGATGTCCTCGTCGACGTTCTCCCGCTCACTCTTGAAGGTACCGGTGACCTCCAGGCCGAGCATGTCGACCCAGAGCTTCTGCAGCCGCAGCTTGTCCGGGCCGCCGATGGCGATCTGCTGGATGCCCAGCACCTTGAACGGACGCGGGCCGCTCACGACGCGAACTCCAGGATGATCTGGTCGACCGCGAGCGACTCGCCCTTTGCCGCCGAGATCTTGCCGACCACGCCGTCCTGCGTGGCGAACAGCACGTTCTCCATTTTCATCGCCTCGATGACTGCCAGCTTCTCGCCAGCCTGCACCTGCTGGCCCGGCTGCACCGCCACCTCGACCAGCAGGCCGGGCATCGGCGACATCAGGAACTTGCTCAGGTCCGGCGGTGCCTTGTAAGGCATCAATTCCTGCAGCCGCGCACCGAGTGGCGACAGCACCATGGCCTCGACCTGCGTGCCGTTGTGCGAGATCCGCAGCGCCAGCGGGTTCTTGCCCGCACCGCGTTCGACCTGCGCCACGAAAGGCTTCTCGTCGACCGTCCCCGCCACGCGCACGCTGCCCAGCGCGGCGCTGCTGACGATGCGATAGCTCTTGTCGCCGACCTGCACGGCGCTCGCGCCCGTCGTGCCGACGAAGTCCGTCACCGACACCGGCGTGTGCACGTGCTTGCCTTCGGCGCCCCGCGTAACCACGACGAACTTCTCGCCGACCTTGACGCCATGGCCTTCGAGTTGGCCGCTGATGCCGGACGCACGCGCCCGGTAGCGTCTGTGCATGAAGGCAGCCAGCGCCGTCAGGAAGCTGGGATCGTCATGCGGCACGTCTTCCGCATGGAAGCCCTTGCCGTAGTGCTCGGCGATGAAGCCGGTGTTGAAGTCGCCCGCCACGAACTTCGGATGCGCGAGCAGCGCGGCCTGGAACGGGATGTTGCTGCTGACGCCGCGGATCACGAAGCCGTTGAGCGCCTCGCGCATCATCGCAATCGCGTGGTTGCGGTCGCGGCCGTGCACGATCAGCTTGGCGATCATCGAGTCGTAGAACATCGGTATCTCGCCGCCGTCGTAGACGCCGGTGTCGACGCGCACGCCATAGAGATGTTCGGTGTCGGCCGAGAACATCGTCTCCATCTGCGGCTGGAATTTCACCAGACGGCCGGTCGACGGCAGGAAGTTGCGGAACGGGTCTTCGGCGTTGATGCGGCACTCGATGGACCAGCCCTCGCGCTTCACGTCGGCCTGCGTGAAGGTCAGCTTCTCGCCGGCCGCCACGCGGATCATCTGTTCCACCAGATCCAGGCCGGTGATGTTCTCGGTCACCGGGTGCTCGAC
>CAIQMJ010000509.1 GCA_903872875.1 uncultured Variovorax sp. | reverse complement strand
GCCTGCCTTATGGAAGGCCTGTTCTTCTATGTCGGCTTCACGCAGATCCTGGCGCTGGGCCGCCAGAACAAGATGACCGGCGCCGCCGAGCAGTACCAGTACATCCTGCGCGACGAATCGATGCACTGCAACTTCGGCATCGACCTGATCAACCAGCTGAAGCTCGAGAATCCAAACCTCTGGACCGCCGAATTCAAGGCCGAGATCAAGGCCCTTTTCATGAAGGCCGTCGAGCTCGAATACCAATACGCCGAAGACACCATGCCGCGCGGCGTGCTCGGCATGAACGCCTCCATGTTCAAGGGCTATCTGCGCTACATCGCCAATCGGCGTGCCCAACAGATCGGCCTCGATACGCTCTTCCCGAACGAAGAAAATCCATTCCCATGGATGAGCGAGATGATCGACCTGAAAAAAGAACGGAATTTCTTCGAAACCCGCGTGATCGAGTACCAGTCAGGTGGAGCGCTCTCCTGGGATTGACGGAAATCCATAACAATCAATGAATTCAGGAATTGCCCTCGCCAGCGACGCACCAGAGAGTGCGGCTGACAGAGGGCTCAGGTGTTCATGGCGCTGGAGCTTGATATCCAACGCCATGGATCGCTTCATGCTCACAAGCGTGCATGGAGTGCTTCAAGAGGTTGATTTTTCAACTTGATCAAGGAGAAAGAAATGGCAACTGCAAAGAAAGCGCCGGCGAAGAAAGTCGCGGCCAAGAAAGTCGTAGCAAAGAAGGTCGTGGCCAAGAAGGCTCCGGCCAAGAAGGTCGTCGCCAAGAAGGTTGCAGCCAAGAAGGCGCCGGCGAAGAAGGTCGTCGCCAAGAAGGCACCGGCCAAGAAGGTCGTCGCCAAGAAGGCGCCGGCAAAGAAAGTGGCAGCCAAGAAGGCACCGGCGAAAAAGGCCGTCGCCGTAAAGGCGCCGGCTAAGAAGGTCGTCGCCAAGAAGGCTCCTGCCAAGGCTCCTGCGAAGAAGGTCGTTGCAAAGAAGGCTGTTGCAAAGAAGGCTCCCGCCAAGGCACCCGCTGCCAAGAAGGCTGCCAAAGCACCTGCAAAGGCGCCCGTCGCCCCTGCCCCTGCGGCACAAACGACCCTGAACCCACAGGCTGCGTGGCCGTTTCCGACAGCAAGCAAGCCCTGAACGTTCACGACGCCTTGATGGCAAAAAGCCCGGCACCGAAAGGCGCCGGGCTTTTTTGTACGTCGCCGCACCCGATCGTCACAAAGCCAGGGCGGCGCGGTCGATCTGGTAGTTCTGCGGTCCGCGCGCGGCGATCTTCAGAGCGCCGATGCGGTTGCCCAACGCAGCACATTGCGCGAGCGGCCATCCACGTTCGAGGCCGAACAGCAGTGCACCGCGCCAGGCATCACCACAGCCGGTCGGATCGACGATCGCGGTGGGAGTGACAGGCGGCACCTTCGTGCATTCGCCGCCGACCCACACCTCGCATCCGTCGGCGCCCAGCGTGACCACCAACCCCTTGACGCGGCGCGAGATGTCGGCGCTGCTCCAGCCCGTTCGATCACTCAGCATCTTGCCTTCGTAGTCGTTGACCGTGACCCAGTCCGACTGCTCGATGAAGCGGGCGAGTTCATCGCCATTGAACATCGGCAGGCCCTGGCCCGGATCGAACACGAACGGAATGCCCGCCACCTTGAACTGTTCCGCATGCTGCAGCATCGCATCACGCCCGTCGGGCGAAATGATGCCCAGCTTGATGTCGCTGCGCGCCTCGATGCGCGTGACGTGTGCCTGCTGCATCGCTCCCGGATGGAAGGCCGTGATCTGGTTGTTGGCCATGTCCGTCGTGATGAAGCACTGCGCCGTATAGGTGTCCGTCAGTTCACGGACGAACTCGGTACCGATGCCCAGGCTCTGCAGGCGCGCGATGTAGTCGACACCGTCGCTACCGACAGTGGCCATCGGCAATGCCTTGCCTCCGAGCGCATTGAGGCTGTATGCGATGTTGCCGGCGCAACCACCGAAGTCGCGCCGCATGGCCGGAACCAGGAAGGACACGTTGAGAATATGCAACTGATCGGGAAGTATCTGATCGGCGAAGCGGCCGTCGAAAGTCATGATCGTGTCGAACGCAAGGGAACCGCAAATCACTGCTGCCATGGAAATGAATCGTTGGGTTGGAAAAAGAGGTGGTGGCGCTCAGGGATAGAACGCGTCGAGGTGATAGCCGGCGATGAGCGGCTGCAACGCCTCAGCCTGCGATGGCGAGATCGCCAACGGCAGCACGGCGGAATGCTCCCCACGGGCGCTGAGCACCAGCGGCGCGCCGAAGTCGGCCGGCCGCAGCACACGCCGCAACACCGGCCGCTCCTGTGTATCCAGCAGGGAAAGCTCAACCGCAGGCATGGCCAGTGGCATCGCAGACCGATTGCGCAATGTGAAGCTCAACAGATAGCCATCCTCGCCCGTCTGGCGCACGAAAGTCGAACCGTCGATCGCGATGTCGTCGACATTGCGCAGCGGCGACACGGTACAACCCGTGAAACGGCACCAGGCAAGCATGGCTGGACGAAGCGCCGGCTGCTGCGCCACGAGCATGTCGTGCGTCCGCGCAAGCACTTGCGAGACCAGCACGAGCAATGCGACCAGTGCCAAGGCAATGAGCGCGACACGCCGCCACATGCCGCGGCGGCGCTCCAATTCAGGGTCGACGTCGCCAAGAAAGGAGAAATCGGCCGTGTCCGCCCGTGCGTCAAGCCGATCGCGGCCAGCCGTCGGGGCGATCGACTCGCTGGGCGTCCTGACAATGAAGGGGGCGGTCTTTTCGCTGGAATCATCGTCCAGATCGCGAAGAGCGACGTCCTTTTCCAGGGTGGTCGAGGGAACTGGCCTACCGATGACTTCAGAGCCGAATGGCTCCGGCCGCGCCGCATCGAGGTCCGCGGACGACCAGAAAGGATCGACTCTATCCGCGCTTTTCACGCCGAGATCCAGCGAAGGAAGCTGCTCCCAAGAGGCACCAGCCGCCGACGGAGCGATCCGCGGTGGATCGTCGTCCAGTGGGCCCTCATCTTCCGGCGACGCGTGCATCGATTCGGGCCTGGGCACTTCCGCGGCGATATCGTGCGCATCCTCAATGATCGCCGGCTCTTCGGAAGGGCGTCCGGCACCAGGCATCTCGACCGCTGTGACGGGATGCGACGGGTCCACCATGTGATCGTTCGCATCGAACACACGGCTGCAGCGCCCGCAACGTACCCAGCCATCCGAAATGCGCAGTTGATCCCGCACCACCTTGAATGTGGTGTTGCACGCGGGGCAGCGGGTTGCGAGGCTCATGATGCGGCGATCGTGCAGGAAATGCCTCTGTATCAACAAGCGGCTACAGGCGCGCCGTCATCAGGATCCAGCCGTCTTCGCTGTCGCTCACCTCCAGCGCGGCATAGGGTGCGTAGGCCACCTTCAACTCATCCGCCTGACGCTCGAGAATCCCCGCAAGCACGAGGGAGCCGCCCGGCGCCACACGTTCGCACAGCAGTGGTGCCAGCACCTTGAGCGGCGTCGCCAGGATGTTGGCCAGCACTGTGTCGTAACGGCCATCGGCAGCCTCGGGAAGGCCCGCGCTCAGTGTCACGTTGTTTGCCTGTGCGTTGAGCCGCGTCGACTCCACTGCGGCCTCGTCGATGTCGACCGCATCGATGCCGGCAGCGCCGAACTTCGCCGCGCCAATTGCCAGGATGCCGGAACCGCAGCCGTAGTCCAGCACGCGACCCAGCGCCGTGCGTTGCCGCGTGGCAATCCAGCGCAGGCACATGCGCGTCGTCGGATGCGTGCCGGTGCCGAATGCAAGGCCCGGATCCAGCCGGATCACCTCGCGTGCCTGCGCGGGCGGCTCGTGCCAGGTCGGCACGATCCAGAATTCGGGCGTGATCTCGACCGGTGCAAACTGCGATTGCGTGAGCCGCACCCAGTCCTGCTCAGGCACTTCGGCCACACCGATCAGTTGGCAACCCGCGAAGAAATCCTGCGCCGACAGCAAGGCGGCCGCCTCGCGCGCCAGTACCTCGGTCGAGAACAGAGCGATCACGCGGGACCGCTGCCAGCCCTCTTTCGGCGGCGGCATGCCGGGTTCGCCGAACAGCGCCTGTTCGGCATCGGTCTGTGCGTCGGCGTCCTCCACCGACACGCTCAGCGCATCGAGCGCGTCCAGCGCGTCGCTTACCGTCTCGACGCGGTCCTCGGGCGCCATGAGGCGAAGTTCAAACATGGCAGCAACCCTTCATCAGGAACACCGAAGCGCCGGCTGTTTGCCGGACCTCGAACGCAGCCGCCTGTGCGGGCGGCCGGCAAGGCGACGCGACATGCGCGCCGCCAGGGTATCGTTCACCGCTTGTGCGCGAGCAGCCACTCTTCGAGATAGTGGATGTTGGTGCCGCCAGCCATGAAGCTGGCATCGACCATCAGTTCGCGATGCAGCGGGATGTTCGTCTGGATGCCCTCGATCACGGTCTCGTTCAGCGCCGTGCGCATGCGCGCCAGCGCCTGCTCGCGCGTGTCGCCGTGTACGATGATCTTGCCGATCATCGAGTCGTAGTTCGGTGGCACGAAGTAGTTCGTGTACACGTGTGAATCAACGCGCACGCCCGGCCCGCCCGGCGGATGCCACATCGTGATACGACCTGGCGACGGCGTGAACTTGTACGGATCCTCTGCGTTGATACGGCACTCGATCGAATGGCCCCGCATCTCGATCTGACGCTGGGTGAAGGGCAACTTTTCGCCAGCCGCAACCATGATCTGCGTCTTCACGATGTCGATGCCAGTCGTGAATTCCGTCACCGGATGCTCGACCTGTACACGCGTGTTCATCTCGATGAAGTAGAACTCGCCGTTCTCATAGAGGAACTCGAAGGTGCCGGCGCCGCGGTAGCCGATCTTCTTGCAGGCGGCCGCACAACGCTCGCCGATCTTCTCGATCAGCTTGCGCGGAACGCCGGGCGCGGGCGATTCCTCGATCACCTTCTGGTGGCGGCGCTGCATCGAGCAGTCGCGTTCGCCCAGGTACACAGCATTCTTGTGCTTGTCGGCGAGGATCTGGATCTCGATGTGCCGGGTGTTCTGGAGAAACTTCTCCATGTAGACAGCCGGATTGTTGAACGCTGCGCCCGCTTCCGCCTTGGTCATCTGGATCGCATTGACCAGCGCGGCCTCGGTGTGAACCACGCGCATGCCGCGTCCGCCGCCGCCGCCAGACGCCTTGATGATCACTGGATAGCCGATCGCACGCGCGATCCGCTTGTTGGTGGCCGCATCGTCCGACAGTTCGCCCTCGGAGCCCGGCACGCAAGGCACCCCGGCCTTGATCATCGCCTGCTTGGCCGACACCTTGTCGCCCATGATGCGGATCGATTCCGGTGTAGGGCCGATGAATTGAAAACCGCTCTGCTCGACGCGTTCGGCGAAATTGGCGTTCTCGCTCAGGAAGCCGTAGCCTGGGTGGATCGCTTCTGCATCGGTCACCTCGGCGGCCGAAATGATCGCAGGCATGCTCAGGTAGCTCAGCGCCGAAGAAGCCGGTCCGATGCAGACGGCCTCTTGCGCGAGCTTGACATATTTCGCCTCGCGGTCCGCCTCGGAATAGACCATCACGGCCTTGATTCCGAGTTCACTGCAGGCTCGCTGGATTCTTAAGGCAATCTCACCGCGATTGGCGATCAGGATCTTCTTGAACAT
>CAIQMJ010000508.1 GCA_903872875.1 uncultured Variovorax sp. | reverse complement strand
CCGCCCGACAGCACCAGGCCGACCTTCTTGCCGCGGAAATGCGCCGGATGGCGCAGCAGCGCGGCCAGTCCGGCCGCACCGGCGCCCTCGACCAGCGTCTTTTCGATCTCCAGCAGCATCAATACGGCCTGTTCGATGTCGCCCTCGTCGACCAGCAGCAGTTCGTCGACGAGCCGTCCGATGATTTCCTGCGTGATCACGCCGGGCGTGCCGACCGCGATGCCTTCGGCGATCGTGCTCGTGCCCTGCGGGTGATGCGTACCTTGAACGGCGTTGACCATCGCCGGGAAACGCGTGGTCTGTACGCCGACGATGCGGATGTCGGGCCGGCGCGCGCGCGCCGCGACCGCCATGCCGGCGATCAGCCCGCCGCCGCCGACCGACACGACCAGCATGTCGAGGTCGGGCACGGCGTCGAGCATTTCCAGGGCGACGGTGCCCTGGCCCGCGATGATGGCTTCGTCGTCGTAGGGATGGACGAAGGCCAGGCCTTCGCGCTCGGCCAATTCGTAGGCATGCGCGCGCGCGGCCTCGAGCGTGTCGCCGTGCAGTACTACCTCGGCGCCGAAGCCGCGCGTGCGCTCGATCTTCACGCCGGGCGTGAAGCGCGGCATCACGATCAGCGCCCGCAGGCCGAGGCGCTGCGCGTGGTACGCCACGCCCTGCGCATGGTTGCCGGCCGACATCGCGATCACACCTTTCGTCCCGCTCTCCGCCAGGTCGACCAGCTTGTTGCAGGCACCGCGCTCCTTGAAGGACGCGGTGAACTGCAGGTTCTCGAACTTCAGGAAGACCTGGGCGCCGACGATGTCGGACAGCGTCCGGGATTCGACGCAGGGCGTCGCCAGCAACTGGCCCTGGAGCCGAGTCGCCGCACGCTGGATGTCTTCGATGGCGACCATGGCGGTAAGTCCGAGTGGAGTGAGCGGATTTGCAACAACCGCGTTTTTACCCCGGGGTGTCTTCCCCAACACAAAACTCTGCGTTATGGTCGTGGCGGAAATTCGTCCCTTTAGCTGGAGATCGTCCGATGGTCAAGCGTTCCGGTGCCGATGTGGTGGCTGTCGCCGTGCGCGGCCAGGCATTGCCGTCGCCAGGCCTCAAGGAAGCCCCGGTGCTGGAGCTGATGTGTTCGCACTTCGTGCTCACGCTGGCCGCCAAGCAAGGGCCGCGCTTCAACGTGCGGCGCGACCTCAACGGCTTGCTGTCGCTCACGGGACGCCATCTGGTCTGGCCGGCGCCCGTGCTGCAGCGGCTGCGCGAATTCCTCGGCCGGCGCTGCCTGGGCAACGAGATCTGGAAAGGCATCGAATCGCTGGATGGCCGCACGCTGCTGGAACGCCACGGCGTCTGGCGCGGTCCTTATGAAGAGGGCACGCTGTTCTTCTATCTCGACGAATATGCCAAGGACCAGCCGAAGGACCTGCTGTCGGTGCTGTCGGTCACCCGCGACTGGCTCACGCTGGCGCTGCGCAAGCAGTCAACCCTGGTCGAGAAGAACATCGACGCGCTCGCCGGCCTGCTGCAGCTCAACAAGGCCGAACGTGCGCTGCTGCTCTACGGCACGCTGGCGCGCTACCAGCGCGACCTGCGCTCGCTGCTGGTCGAGTTCAAGGTCAACAACGCGCCCGAGGCCTATGCCGCGATCGCCGAAGTGGCCGGTGTGAGCGCCAGCGAGGTCGGCGAGGCGCTGCGTGCCGGCTCGCGGCTCGAGCGCATCGGGCTGGTCGAGAACCTGATCTCCGAACACAACATCACCGACCTGGCCGACCTGATGAAGGTCAGCGAGAAACTGCCGCCCGTGCTGATGCGCGAGTACCGCGACCAGAACGAGTTGATGGCTGTGTTCACCCGGCCGTCCGCCAAGAGCGCGCTCACGGTCGAGGATTTCTCCTTCGCTGCGGACGACACGCAGATGCTCGTGACGCTGCTGCGCGCCGCAGTCGCGCGCAAGGAAGCGGGCGTCAATGTGCTGCTGTACGGCCCGCCCGGTACCGGCAAGACCGAACTGGCCAAGGTCGTTGCCCAGGCGGCCGGGCTCGAACTGTTCGAAGTCGAATATGCGGACCGCGACGGCAATTCGCTGTCGGGCCGCGACCGCTACCGCTCGCTGCAGATCGCTCAGGTGTTCCTGAAGGGCAGCGCGCAGGCCGCACTGCTGTTCGACGAGGTGGAAGACGTGTTCCCGCCGATCAGCACCGAGGCCGCCCAGTTCATGGCGCGCGCCGAACAGGTGCCCGCACCCGCGAGCGGCAGCGTGAGCGGCAAGGCCTGGGTCAACCAGATACTCGAATCGAACCCGGTGCCCACGCTGTGGGTCACCAACCGCATCGAGCAGATCGACCCGGCCTTCCGGCGACGCTTCGCCTACCACCTCGAGCTCAAGTCGCCGCCGCCCGGCGCGCGCGAGCAATTGGTGCGCAAGACGCTCGAAGGCGTGGCCGTGTCCGACGCCTTCAGCGCCCGGCTGGCCGAACGCAAGGGATTGACGCCCGCGCAGATCCGCACCGCGGTGCGCTTTGCCGGTCTCGCGCAGACCGAGGGCGTGTCGGTCGAGAGCCTGATCGAGCGGCAATTGCGCAACGCCGACCTGGCGCTCGGCACGCTCGGCAAGGAGGCCGGCGAGCGCCGCAGCGTGACGACCTACGACCTGGACATGCTCAACGTCGAGACGCGCTTCGAGATCACGCGCATCGTCGAGGCGATCAAGGCACGCGGCCACGGCACGCTGTGCTTCTACGGCGCGCCCGGAACCGGCAAGACCGCGCTGGCCGAGCACCTCGCGAAGGCCATCGGCCGCCCGCTGATCGTCAAGCAGGCGAGCGATCTGATGAGCAAGTACGTCGGCGAGACCGAACAGAACATGGCTGCCATGTTCCGCGATGCGGAGGCCGAGAAGGCCGTGCTGCTGCTCGACGAGGCGGACAGCTTCCTGCAGGACCGGCGCGGTGCGCAGCGCACCTACGAGGTCACCGAGGTCAACGAGATGCTGCAGGGCATGGAGCGCTTCAACGGCGTGTTCGTCTGCACCACCAACCTGCTGGACCGGCTCGACCAGGCCGCGCTGCGCCGCTTCACCTTCAAGATCAAGTTCATGCCGTTGACCGCGCCGCAGCGCGAGCGCATGTTCGTGACCGAGGCGCTGGCTGCCGACGCCACGCTCATGACGGCCGAGCTGCGCGCGCGCCTGATGCGGCTCGATCAGCTGTGTCCTGGCGATTTCGCCGCGGTCAAGCGGCAGACCGACATCCTTGCCGCGGAATTCACCGCGACCGAGTTCCTGGACCAGCTCGAAGCGGAGCACCGCATCAAGCCAGAAGTGCGCGAATCGCGCGGCATGGGTTTCGTGCAGTAGCACCGGTCTTCCCTCTCACAAGGCGCAATGGATGACGACATGGAAACTCGGTGCCTGGCCGGCGGCTGTGGTGACAGCGATGGCTGTTTGCCTGGCGGGCTGCGGTGGAGGCGGGGGTTCGGGGGCTGGCAGCACGACGTCGGGTGACACGGTCGGTCCAGGCAATGCCATACCGACCGATACGCCGGTGGACCAGGTGCCGTCGACCGGTTCCGCGCGTTATGCCGGCGCCTGCGCCACGCCGCGCCAGGCCACCACCACCTCGACCGATCGGCAGGGCACGCTGGACGACGAGAAGAACTGGGTGCGTGCCTGGATCGACGAGACCTACCTGTTGTTCGACGAAGTGCCGACCACACTGCGGGCCGCCAACTACGCGACGCCCCAGGCCTTCTTCGACGTGCTGAAGACGCCGGCCACGACTGCCAGCGGTCAACCGAAGGACCGGTTTCATTTCACCTACGACACCGCGCGCTACCAGGCCATCTCGCAGAGCATCGAGTCGGGCTATGGCATCGAATTCGCCTTCATCGCGCGCACGCCGCCGCGCAACCTGCGCATCGCCTACACCGAACCGGGTTCGCCGGCTGCGGCCGCCGGCATCGCGCGCGGTGCGACGGTGCTGGAGATCGACGGCGTGGATGTCGTCAATTCCAACACGCAGGCGCAGGTCGATACGTTGAACGCAGGGCTTGTGCCGACCGGTGACGGCCAGGTCCACAGCTTCCGTCTGCGTGCCGTCGGCGGCAGCGAGAGCACCGTGTCGCTGACCTCGGCCAGCGTGTCGCGCACGCCGGTGCAGAACGTGCGCAGCATCGACACCGGAAGCGGCCGTGTCGGCTACCTGCAGTTCAACGACCACGTCGACAAGGCCGAGGCGCAGCTGATCGCGGCCATCAACCAGTTCAAGGCCGACGGCGTGAGCGACCTGGTGCTGGACATGCGCTACAACGGCGGCGGCAAGCTCGCCATCGCGAGCCAGCTGGCCTACATGATCGCGCCCGGCGCATCCACGCAGAACAAGACCTTCGAGCGCATCCGCTCCAACAGCAAGAACCCGTTCGGATTCACCGCGTCCCAGGCCAATCTGCCGTTCTACACGCGCACGCGTGGTTACTCGACGACCTCGGGCCAGCCGCTTCCGCAACTGGGCCTGTCTCGACTGACGGTGCTCGCGGGTCCCGACACCTGCTCGGCCAGCGAGTCGGTCGTCAACAGCCTGCGCGGCGTCGACATCGAGGTCAACCTGATCGGTGGCACCACTTGCGGCAAGCCCTACGGCTTCTATCCGGCGGACAACTGCGGCACGACCTATTTCACGATCCAGGTGCAGGGCGTGAACGACAAGGGCTTCGGGGATTACGGCGATGGCTTCACGCCGACCTGCACCGTGGCCGACGATTTCGACCACGGACTGGGCGACCCGGCCGAGGCCCGCCTGGCGGCCGCGCTGACCTACCGCAGCACCGGAAGCTGCCCGGTTGCGGTGTCCGCGCGCAGCGCGCGCACGGCCATCGCCGCAACATCTTCCGTGGCCGAGAGCGCCTACCTGGACTTGCCAGTCACGCGCTCGAACAGGGTTCTCGAGGCGATCGATCTGGCGCCTTGATCGCCCGCCAGCGCTGATGCGGCGCCTTGGTGCGCCAATGGGTGCGCCGTGCCCCGAGATGGCGCCGGACGCGCCATCGACGACCGTCCGGGCCGGGCTTCAAATCTGCGCTTCGGCGAGTCGCCGGTAGCGCCGCTCCACGTAATAGAGCCCTTCGTCCGCCCCGCCGTTCGAAGCGATCGCAACCACCGTGCAGAACAGCACGTCGTGCGTGCCGACCTCGGCCACACGGTCGATACGGCAGTCGAAGGCAACGCGCGCGTCGCGCAGCACGGGGGCGCCGGTTGCCAGCGCCGTCCACTCGGCCGCCGCGAAGCGTTGGGACATGGGCGTCTTGCCGCCGAAGAGTTGCGACAGCGCTTCGTGGCTGGAAGCCAGGGTGTTGACGCACAGGACGCGATTTCCGTGCAGCGCGGCGTAGGCCGACGAGGTGCGCTGCACGCAGACCAGCAAGGTCGGTGGCATGTCCGTCACGCTGCAGACGGCCGAGGCGGCAAAGCCGGCCCATCCGTGCGGGCCGTTGGTCGTGACGATGTTCACCGCGCTGCCCAGTCGCGCCATGGCATCGCGAAACTGCGTTGAATCGAGGACCGCTGCAGGGTCGACATCGCGTGGAGCAAGCGGAGCACTCATTGGGCAATTCCTGGCTTTCAGATATTCAAATTCAAGCAATTTGCATACCGTGTGCGATTTCGTGCGCACAAAAGCGATGCTGGTGGCATGGGTGTTGCATGGCGATCGCATGGAGCAACCAATTGCATGCGGATTCGGCCCTTTGTCATACAAGGAGGCGCGGAAATGAGCGCCTCGAGTGAAAAGACAGGCGCAGTACCGCCCTTGCTGCACATGGCCGGCATCCACAAGACCTTCGGTTCGGTGGCTGCACTTCGAGGCCTGGAGGTGTCGATACAGGCTGGCGAACTTGTGACGGTCGTGGGCCCGAGCGGCTGCGGCAAGAGCACGCTGTTCAACATCGTCGCCGGTCTGGACGAGCCCGATCCGGGCGGCATCCTGCGTTTCGAGGATCGGTCCTGCCACGCTTCCGAACTGCTGGGGCGCGTTTCCTTCATGCCGCAGCGGGATCTGCTGCTGCCCTGGCGCACGGTGATCGACAACGCCATCCTGGCGATCGAGATCGAAGGTACGCCTCGCGCCGAGGCGCGCGCGCAGGCACTGCGCATGCTGCCGGAGTTCGGCCTTTCCGGCTTCGAGAACCAGTATCCGCACCAGCTCTCGGGCGGCATGCGCCAGCGCGTGGCGCTGATGCGCACCTTCCTGTTCAAGCGCGACCTGATGCTGCTTGACGAGCCGTTCGGCGCACTCGACGCACTGACCCGCACGCTGATGCAGCGCTGGCTGCTGGACGTCTGGCAGAAGCACCGCCGCACGATTCTCTTCATCACGCACGACGTGGACGAGGCGCTGTTCCTCGGCGACCGCGTGCTGGTGATGACCGCGCGTCCCGGCGCCGTGAAGCTGGTGCAGCCGGTCGACCTGCCGCGCCCGCGCCGTCCGGAACTGCTGACCGACCCCGAGTTCATCCGACTCAAGCGGGTGCTGCTCGAAGCGATCGAGGAAGAGAGCATGAAGTCGTTCCAGGCCGCCGACGTGCGGCCGGCGGGTTGATGAGCGCCGCGCCGGTGGTTGCGGCACGGCCGGTTCCGGCGCCCGCGATGGGCGCGTTGCTGCGCGTGCTGATCGCCGTGGTGGCGGTCGGCGTCGCGTGGGAGGCGCTGGTCGTCCTGCTGTCGATCAAGCCCTATTACCTGCCGCGGCTGAGCGTCGTGCTGCAGGCGATCGCCGCCACGCCGCAGGCCTACGTCGACGGCTTCCTGCGCACGCTGGCCGAAGCGCTGATCGGCTTTGCCGCCGGCGGGTTGTTCGGCATGGGTGTGGGCATCCTGTTCTTCCGCGCCCCGGCGCTGCGCGACATGGTGTTCCCGATCTTCGTCGTATCGCAGACCATTCCGGTCATCGCGTTCGGTGCGCTGGTCGTGCTGTGGTTCGGCAACACGCTGCTGGCCAAGGCGATCATCGCGTTCTACGTGACGTTCTTCCCGGTCACGGTCAACACGCTGCTCGGGCTGCGCTCGGTCGACCCGCGCCAGGAGGCACTGATGCGCAGCTTCGGCGGTACGCCCGGGCAGCTGATGCGCAAGCTGCAGTTCCCGACCGCGCTGCCTCAGATCTTCGTCGCGCTGCGGCTGGGCGCGTCGCTGAGCCTGGTCGGCGCGATCGTCGGCGAATGGTTCGGCGACACCGTCGGCCTGGGCGTGCTGCTGCTGCAGGCCATGTACAACGAGAACGCCGCCGGCCTCTGGGCCGCGCTGCTGCT
>CAIQMJ010000507.1 GCA_903872875.1 uncultured Variovorax sp. | reverse complement strand
CCAACCAGCGCGACCTGTCGCTGGCTTACTCGCCTGGCGTCGCGTACCCCTGCCTCGACATCGCGGCCGACCCGTCGCTTGCGGCGGAGTACACCTCGCGCGGCAACCTGGTCGGCGTCGTCACCAACGGCACGGCCGTGCTCGGTCTCGGCAACATCGGCCCGCTCGCCAGCAAGCCGGTGATGGAAGGCAAGGGCGGCCTGTTCAAGAAGTTCGCGGGCATCGACGTGTTCGACATCGAACTCGCCGAGAACGACCCCGACAAGCTCGTCGACATCATCGCAGCGCTCGAACCGACGCTGGGCGGCATCAACCTCGAGGACATCAAGGCGCCCGAGTGCTTCTACATCGAGAAGAAACTGCGCGAGCGCATGAACATCCCGGTGTTCCATGACGACCAGCACGGCACCGCCATCATCTCGGCGGCCGCCCTGATCAACGGCCTCGAACTGGTCGGCAAGAAGATCGAGAACGTGAAGATCGCCGTGTCGGGAGCCGGTGCCGCGGCACTGGCCTGCCTGGACGTGATGGTCGGCCTGGGCGCCAAGCCGGCCAACATCTTCGCGGTCGACTCCAAGGGACTGATCTATGTTGGCCGTGCGGGCGGCTTCGACGATTCGAAGGCCCGCTTCGCGCAGCCCGACACCGGCGCGCGCACGCTGGCCGACGTGGTCGACGGTGCCGACGTATTCCTCGGCTGCTCGGCGCCCGGGGTGCTGACCGCCGACATGGTGAAGACCATGGGCACGCAGCCGATCATCCTGGCGCTGGCCAACCCCGAGCCCGAGATCCGGCCCGAGCTGGCCAAGGCCGTGCGACCCGACTGCATCATCGCGACCGGCCGTTCGGACTACCCGAACCAGGTCAACAACGTGCTGTGCTTCCCCTACATCTTCCGCGGCGCGCTCGACTGCGGCGCGACCAAGATCACGGAGGAAATGAAGATCGCCTGCGTGCGCGAGATCGCCGAGCTGACCAAGGCCGACATCAGCGAGGAAGTCGCCAATGCCTACGCGGGCCAGGAGCTCGCCTTCGGCCCCGACTACATCATTCCGAAGCCCTTCGACTCGCGCCTGATCCTGCGCATCGCGCCCGCGGTGGCCAAGGCGGCACAGGCGTCGGGCGTGGCGACGCGCCCGATCGAGGACCTGGAAGGCTACCGCCAGCACCTGACGCGCTTCGTCTACCAGACCGGCATGTTCATGCGCCCGGTGTTCACCGCCGCCAAGCTGGCCACGGCCAAGCGCGTGGCCTATGCCGAAGGCGAGGACGACCGCGTGCTGCGCGCGGCCCAACTGGCGGTCGACGAAGGCCTGGCCAAGCCGATCCTGATCGGCCGACCGGCCGTGATCGAGGCGCGCATCAAGAAGGCCGGCCTGCACATCAAGCTGGGCGTCGACGTCGAGTGCGTCGACCCCGAGGACGATCCGCGCTTCCGCACCTACTGGGAGACGTACCACAAGCTCATGGGCCGCCGCGGCATCACGCCCGAGAACTCGAAGGCGATGGTGCGACGCTCCAACACGACGATCGCTGCGCTGATGGTGCACCTGGGCGATGCGGACGCGATGCTGTGCGGCCTGGTCGGCCGCTTCGACAGCCATCTGCAGATCCTGCGCAACATGCTGGGCCTGAAGCGTGGCGCGCCGGGCTTCGCCACGCTGAATGCGCTGACGCTGGAGAAGTTCACGCTGTTCGTGGCCGACACCAACGTGCACGAGGACCCGAGCGCCGAGATGCTCGCGGGCATCGCGACGATGGCGGCCGAAGAGGTGCGCCGCTTCGGCCTGCCGCCCAAAGTCGCCTTCCTGTCGCACTCCAACTTCGGCTCGTCCGAGCGCGGCTCGGCCCGCAAGATGCGGCTGGCGCGCGACCTGTTCGCCAAGATGGCGCCCGACGTCGAATGCGACGGCGAGATGCACGGCGACGCGGCGCTGTCGGAAGACGTGCGCCGCAATGCGCTGCCCGACTCGACCCTCACCGGCGAAGCCAACCTGCTGATCTGCCCGAATCTCGACGCCGCGAACATCCTGTTCAACGTGCTGAAGATGACCAGCGGCAACGGCGTGACGGTCGGCCCGATCCTGCTTGGCGCGGCCGGCTCGGCGCACATCCTGACGCCGTCGGCGACGGTGCGCCGCGTGGTCAACATGACGGCGATGGCGGTGGCCCAGGTCTCGATCCAGAAATAGTGCACGCCTGACCAGAAATGCCCCGCCGAGGTGCGATCGGCGGGGCATCTTCATTTGGCGCGCGTTCATGCACCTCTTTGGAGAATGACCCTGGATTGCATCGATATGGTGCGGGCATCGATATTGCTTCGCAGCTTCCATCCACCTTTCTGCCCGAGACACACATCCATGAACAAACGCCAGCTGCTCCAGTCCTTCCTCGCCGCGTCGGCGCTCAGCTTCGGCCTCGGTGCCGCGCATGCGCAGACCCCGATCAAGTTCCAGCTCGACTGGCGTTTCGAAGGCCCGGCCGCCCTCTTCGTGCATCCCGCCGCCAAGGGCTACTTCAAGAACGCGGGCCTGGACGTGGCCATCGACGCCGGCAACGGTTCGGGCGGTACCGTGACACGCGTGGCTTCCGGCGCTTACGACATGGGCTTCGCCGATCTCGCGGCCCTGATGGAATTCCACGCCAACAATCCCGACAGCCCGAACAAGCCGGTCGCGGTCATGATGGTCTACAACAACACGCCGGCATCGGTCATGGCGCTCAAGAAGAGCGGCATCACCAAGCCGGCCGACCTGGCGGGCAAGAAGCTCGGCGCGCCGGTGTTCGACGCCGGCCGCCGCGCCTTCCCGATCTTCGCCAAGGCCAACAACATCGGCGCCGTCAACTGGACCGCGATGGACCCGACGCTGCGCGAGACCATGCTGATCCGCGGCGACATCGACGCCATCACCGGCTTCACCTTCACGTCGCTGCTGAACCTGGAAGCGCGTGGTGCGAAAGCCTCGGACATCGTGGTGCTGCCCT
>CAIQMJ010000506.1 GCA_903872875.1 uncultured Variovorax sp. | reverse complement strand
GCTGCTTGAAGTCCGTCGATTGAACAAGTCCTCCGCGGTCGGCGCGAAGGACCGGCTGGTCGCGGTCGACGACGTGTCGTTCTCGCTGGAAGCCGGGGAAGTGCTCGGCATCGTCGGCGAATCGGGCTGCGGCAAGTCGACGCTCGTGCGGCTGGTCGCGCGCCTGCTGGAACCGGCCTCGGGCGAAATCCTCTACGAGGGCCGCGATCTGGCCGGCATCAAGGCCGGCGCGTTTGCCCGCCACCCCGACAGGCCGCGCATCCAGATGGTCTTCCAGGACCCGACGGACAGCCTGAACCCGTTGCATACGGCGTTCCAGAGCATTGCCGACCCGGTCAAGCGGCTCGGCAGCCCGCAGATGCAGCGCGATCTGCAGGCGATGGTGGAACGCGCGGCCGAGCGCGTCGGCCTGCCTGTGGAGTTGCTGGCACGGCGGCCACACCAGCTGTCCGGCGGCCAGAAGGCGCGCGTCGGCATCGCACGCGCGATCGTGATGGAGCCGCGCATCGTGATCCTCGACGAGCCGACATCGGCGCTCGACGTGTCGGTGCAGTCGGTGGTGCTCAAGACGCTCGCCCGGCTGCGCGACGAACTCGGGCTGGCCTACATCTTCGTGAGCCACGACCTGAAGGTGATGCAATTGCTCGCGAACCGCGTGATGGTGATGTACCTCGGCAAGATCGCCGAGACCGGCCCGGCGCAGGACGTATTCGCGGCGCCGAGGCATCCGTACACCCAGGCGCTGGCGGCATCGATGCCGCGCATCACGCTGCACCGCGAGCGCGGTGAACGCCAGCACCTCGAAGGCGAGCCGCGCAGCCCGGTCAATCCGAACCCGAACGAATGCCGCTTCGCCTCGCGCTGCCCGAAAGTGCAGCCACGCTGCCGCGAGGAAGCGCCGGTGCTGCGCGGCGACGTTCACGGCGTGGCGTGCCACTTCGCGTGAGCGGCAACCACGGAACGGACGGGATGGACGAAACGGGAGGAACAAGCGCCGCAGCAGTGGACGCATCGCCGCAGGCGCTGGTCGACCGCCTCTGCGCGCTGATGCGGCTCGTGCCCATGGGCGAGGACCGCTTCGTCGGCGAGAGCGAAGACCTGGGCTGGCCGGCCGTCTTCGGCGGGCAGTTGCTGGGCCAGTCGCTGATGGCTGCGAGCCACACGGTCGATGCGGACCGAGCCGCGCACTCCATGCATGCCTACTTCCTGCTGGGCGTACAGCCCGCACCGATCGAGTACGCCGTCGAGCGCGTGCGCGACGGGCACAGCTTCAGCGGGCGGCGCGTGGTCGCGCGGCAGAACGGGCGGATCGTCTTCGAGATGAACGCGTCGTTCCAGACCGCGGCGGAGGGCGTAGAGCACCAGGCCGCGATGCCGCCACCGGTGCCAGGCCCCGACGGACTGCAGAGCGAACGCGACCAGCGGCTCGCGCTCGGTGCGCGGCTGCCCGCGTACTGGCGCACCGAAAGCCTGCTGCCGCAGGCGATCGACTACTGCCCCGTGTCCCCGATGGACCTGCTCGACCCACAGCCCTGCGCCGCCGACTCGGCGCTGTGGGTACGGGCGGTCGCGCGGCTGCCCGACGACCCCGCATTGCACCGCGCGCTGCTGGCCTACGTCTCGGACAACGGGTTGCTGCCCGCGGCCTTTCGGCCACATGGCCTGAGCCTCATGCAGCCAGGCATTCGCGCGGCCAGCCTCGACCACGCGATGTGGTTCCACCGCGATGGCCGGCTGGACGACTGGCTGCTCCATGCGGTCGACTCGCCCGTGGGCGGCAACGCACGGGTGCTGTGCCGGGGCAGCCTGTTCGACCGCCGCGGTCGGCTGCTGGCGTCGACGATGCAGGAGGGGATGCTGCGATTGCAGCGCGGCTGAAATTACCGCACCGGACTCATCGAGGCCTGTCGCCGGCCTGGGTTCCGTGGACTTCGACCTCGACCCGTCGGTCCGGCTGCAGGCACGCGATCAATGCGGCGGTGGGCGCAGCGCCGGGGCAGTCGGAGAGCTTCGTGACCGGTGCCGATTCGCCACGGCCGATGGCGGAAATCCTGGCGGCGTCGATACCGCCGCGACCCAGGAGATAGCCCTTGACGGCATCCGCCCGCCGCTGCGACAGCGCCTGGTTGTAGCGAGCCGTTCCGAGCCGGTCCGTGTGGCCCTCGACGCGGATCGTCTCGAATGTCGTCGCGTCGAGTTCGAGCCTGAACTTGTCGAGCGCGGCACGCCCTTCGGCACGCAACGTCGACTGGTCGAAGCCGAACAGCGAGTCCGCGCCGAACGAGACGCGGCGCGGCGCCGCCGCGGCGACCGGTACCGCCGGTGCCGGCGCAACCATGACGGCGGGAGTCGGCTCCGCATAGGTGGACACGGCGACCGGCCTGGCCGTCGTCTCGGGCATGCGGCCGAACGGAATCACCAGCGTGACCGAGAACATGTTGATGTCGCCCCGGTTGCCCACGGCATCGTTGATCCGATAGCGCTCGGCTTCGGCCCTCACCAGCAGCGACGGACTGAAGGCGTACTGCAGGCCGATACCGAGCTTGTAGTTGGTATCTCTCTTGCTCGGGTTCGGACTGAGCACCTGGACCGCGCCGGTGCCGCTGAACGAGTCCCGCGCATCGGCCACCTGCACGCCGACGCGGCCAATGGCCGAGAAGCGCTCGCTGAGTGGAAGCGTGCCGACCACGTCCAGGTTGAAACCCTGGAGCTTGATCTGGCCATGCAGCGTGCCTGCGGGGGCCGTCGTCGACGTGTAGCCGAACTTGCCGAGGTTGAAGTAGCCGGCCTCGAGTGCCCAGTTCCGGTTGAACTGGTAGCCGCCGAACAGCTTGAAGGCGGAGTCGCGTTCGTCCAGCGACATCGACGTGGTCGCCAAACCCGCGTTCGCCAGGTTCGCGGTGATGCGCTCGTCGTCGATGCGCGACGTCGACTGCCCGACCGACAGGCCGCCGTAGTAGTAGCCCGCGCCGCTGTCCGCAGTCTGGGCATGGGCCGCGGACGCGGCCAGCGGTGCGAGGCCGCCGAGGACCAGCAGGCGCAGCATGGACATCTGATTCATCGCGTTCTTTCGGTGATCGAGGGACTTCGAGGAAGACATGTGCGCAGTCCTCATGGCGCGACGATCGTGGTGTTGACCATGGTCACTGACGCGGTCAGCCCGATGGCGCGTCCCGTCAGCGTGGTTTGCAGGGTCTGGCCCGCGGTCGAGATGGTCACGCCGGCCGGGGCGAGGATCGTGCCGACCATGCTGCTGCCGTCTTCGATGCGGGCGGCGGCGCCGACCTGCCAGAACACGTTGGCGGCCCGGGCACCGTTGATGAGGAGGACGCGGCGCGGAACCGCAGGCAACCCGATGGTGAATGCCGCCGCACTCTGGAAGACCCAGGTGGCGCCGGTATCGCCCTGCGCGTCGAGCGTCAGGTCGCCCGTGGTGATGGCAAAGGTGCCGCCCGCCGCGGTGTAGACCGCCGGCAGCAGGACCAGCCCGCCGAGCTGGCCGGCGCCCGGATCGCTGCCGGCCGGCATGGCTGCGAGCGTGTTGTACGCCGTGACCGCATCGGCGCGCGCCTGGGTGGCGATCGCCAGCGTCTGCGTGGTGCCCGGCGCGGGCGGCGCGCAATACACCGTGCCGTTCACGCCGCCGATGTTCAGCGGCGTCTGGGTGTAGACGTTGGATGCGTCGTGCAGACCGGTCATGAGCGTGCACGCCGCGGTGCTGCCCAGGTCGCCGTTGATGACCGTGTTGATGCCCTGGTTGGTCACGCCGGCCGCGCCGCCGAAGGCGCCGAAGCCTGCGATGGTCTGCAGATCCACCGGCACGACGCAGGTCTGCGCGCCGGTCGTGAACGTGGAGGTGCGGTCGGCAGCGAGCGCATTGCCGGCCAGGTCCTTGACGCCCGCACCGCCCGACACGATGGTCACCACGAATGCGGCGTTCGCCGCGAAGCCGGTCGCCGCCGAGGGTGAGAAGGTCGCGATGCCGCTGACCGCGTCGTAGCTCACCGTGCCGGCCACGGCCGTGCCGCCGCTGGTCACCTTGAAGGTTGTCGCATCGATGGTGCCGGGGTCCATCGGTTCGCTGAAGGTCGCATTGATCGACTGCGTGCGGCAGACGTTGGTCGCGCTCGTCGCCGGACTGATCGTGGTGACCGTGGGCGGCACGATGTCGAGCAGGGCGCCGGTCGTGAACGACCAGACATGGTTGCCGGCCGCGGGAGCCACCGCGCCATTGCCCGCCAGCGCATTGCCCGCAAGGTCGGTGGCGGTCGTGGTGATCGTCGCCGCGTAGGGGGTGCTGCTGGCCAGCACGGCCGGCGAGGTCGGCGTGAAGGTGGCCGTCCGGCTCGCGACCACATAGCTGACCGTTCCGGCCACAGGGGTCGACAGCGCGGTGTTGGTGACGGTGAAGCTGCTCGCCGAGATGGTCGCCGGGTTCATGGCTTCGCTGAACACCGCGGTGATCCGCGTGTTCGTCGCGACACCGGTGGCGCCTTGCGCGGGCACGGTCAGCGTGACGGTCGGGCGCGTCGTGTCGGCCAGTGCGGCGGTCCGGAAGCTCCACATGAAGTTGCTGGCCAGCGCGAGTCCGCTCGTGTCGGTCGCCGCCGTGGTGACGGTGGCGACGCAGAGCGTGCCCGGCGGCAACGCCACGGCGGGGGTCAGCGTGGCCGTCAGTGCGGCGGCGTCGTAGGCCACGCTGGCGGCGATCGCCGTGCCGGAGGGGCATGCGAGCGTGAAGCTCGCCGGCGTCAACGTTGCGGCGGACATCGGCTTGCTGAAGGTGACCAGCACGCGGCTGGCCGTCGGCACGTTGCCGACCGGTGGCTGGGTGGCCACAGGTGAAGTCGTGGTGACCACCGGGGCGACCGGCACGACGGGTGCAACGACCACGGGCGGCGTCACGGTACCGAGCACCGGGGTGCCGAGGATCGGATCGAGGCTCGAACTGCCGCCTCCACCGCAGCCGACAAGACAGGCCACCAGCAAGGTGGCGAACCACCTCGCCATGGATTTGAGAAGACTGCGTGGCTGATTCATGTCACTTTCCTGCGGCGTGCCGCGTGGCGGGTTGCGTCGATGCCAGCAGGTTTTATGTGAATGCAGCGCACGCGTCTGTGCGCTGGCGAACATAGCGCCCTCTAGGCCAGGAGCTGGGCGTAAGCCTTCTCGTTGACGGCGTAGCAGCCGCACGAGGCCTCCTCGAGCCCCTTGCGGTCGAGCACGCGCAGCACCCCGCGGTGGTAGCGGATGAGGTCGGCGCGCTGGAATGCACTGGCAGCGGTCGTGATGCCGACGCGCCGCACGCCCAGCGTGGCGGCGAGGGATTCGTGCGTGATCAGGAACGTGTCGGACCGGGCGCGGTCGTGGCACATCAGCAGCCATCGGGCCAGGCGCGGGCCGATCTGGTGGAAGTGCATGCACGCAGCGGACGTCGCGAGCTGAACGGTCACGACGTGGAGATACCTGTTCAGCAGATGGCGCAACGGGGCACTGCGTGCCATCTCGATGCAGAACGCATCGGCCTGGACGCGCCAGGCCGTGCCCGGCCCCTGCACACGGCTCTGGAACTGGGCCGTCGGCGTCCCGAGCCCGACCTGCGCCCCCAGCACGCCTTCGGCACCGATCATCCCGACCTCGACGCCGACGCTGCCCTGGACGGAGGCCGCCAGCGAGATGAAACCCTGCGCCGGAAAGTAGACATGCGCGACAGGCTCGCCCTCTTCCGCCAGCACGGTCTGCTGAACCAACGCCACCTTTTCACAGATGGCGAGCAGGCTGAGGCGGTCGTCGGCGGGCAACCGGGCGATCAACTGGTTCTGGGAAAGGCTCAACGAGAGGGTCCGTTTCTTCAGGGCCCAGGTCATGCGCGCGTGCCCCGGGGCATCCATGCGGCGGCGGGTTGCTCCGGCTGGGGAGCGCGAGTATGCAGCGCCGTCGCTTCTTTGACTGTGTGCCAGCACACATAGCGGAAAGACGGTCTTGCCGCCGCCCGTTCAAATGCCGATGCAGGGCGGCAGCAGGCGGTCGTATTCCTTCTTGACGACCGCGTAGCACTCGCAGGTGCGCTTCTCGAGACCGGGCCGGTCCAGCACGGTGATGCGTCCACGCGCATAGCGGATCAGCCCCGACCGCTGCAGGTTGCTGGCGCTTTCCGTCACGCCCTCGCGCCGCACACCCAGCATGTTGGCGATCAGTTCCTGCGTCATCACCAGTTCGTCGCCGTCGAGCCTGTCCAGGCTCAGCAGCAGCCATCGGCACAACTGCTGGTCGAGCGAGTGGTGCCGGTTGCAGACCGCGGTCTGCGTCATCTGCGTGATCAGCGCCTGGGTGTAGCGCAACAGCAGTTGAAGCACCGGCGCCCGATTGAAGTCGCTCTGGATGATGCGTGCCGACAGCCTGAACCCATGGCCTGCGCTCTGCACCACGGCGCGGCTCGGTGTCGATTCGCCGCCCATGAAGAGCGCGATGCCGACGATGCCTTCGTTGCCGACCACCGCGATCTCGGCCGATGCGCCGTTCTCCATGACGTACAACATGGAAACGATCGCTGTCGTAGGAAAGTACACGTGGCTCAGTGTGCCGCCCGACTCATAGAGCACCTGCCCCAACGGCAGCTCGACAAGCTCCAGCGCGGGCAGCCAGGCGCTCAACTCGGCCGCCGGCAACGCTGCAAGAAGCTGGTTGAGTTTGGGGTCGTGCAGTTCGGCGGCGGGGATGGTTGGCATGCGGGGAACGTGCAGGGTGACGCCCGTAGCGGGCGCCAGCATAGTAAGTCAATGTCAGGATGCTCTGGCAGAGGTCCCTTGAATCGACTCCGCTCTCACCAGCCGCGCGGTCGGCTGGATTGGCCGTCATGCGGACAGATGCCGATGCAGCCAGCCGCAGATGCGCTGCTGCAGTTCTGCTCGACGCTGCATGACCTGAGCGACCGCTACCGCCGGCTGTTCCTGCAGGACCATCCGATCGACCGCGACGTGTCGCGCGAGCATGAGGACATCGTGAAGGCCACGCTCGAGCGGCGCGCGGACGACGCCTGCGAGATGCTGCGCGTCCACATCGAACGCACCGGCAACAACGTGCTGCGGGCGCTCGTCAAGAAGACACCCTGATGTGAACCGGCGAACGCCGGGCTGCCCGGTGGCCGGTCAGCCGATCCCCAGCAGCGCCTTCAACACCGTCCCCTGCCGCCGCACGGCCGCATCCGACCGAGGCGCCATCAGCCCCGCATGCGACGGCGCGCTGCGCGGCAGGTAACGGCCCGAACCGCGCGCCACCTGCAGCGCGCCATCGGACACGACGATGCGCCCGCGGTTGATCACGACTTCGGGCCAGCCCTGGATCGTGCGGCCTTCGTAGGGTGTGTAGCCGACACGGTCGTGCAGGTCGGCCGCGCGGATCACGGTCTGCCGCTCGGCGTTCCAGATCGCGATGTCGGCATCCGCGCCCACGGCCAGCATGCCCTTGCGCGGCGCCAGGCCGTAAAGCCGCGCATGGTTGCCGGCGGTCAGCGCGACGAACTGGTGGATGTCCATGCGGCCCTTGAGGAAGCCTTCGCTGAACAACAGCGGCAGCCGCAGCTCCAGGCCGGGCACGCCGTTCGCCATGTCCTTGAAGGTGGTCAGGTCGCCCTTGGGCAGCTTGCCGGTCTCGTCGAAGCGGTACGGCGCGTGGTCGGACGAATAGGTGGCCAGCGTGCCGTCCAGCAGGCCCTGCCAGATCGCCTCCTGCGAGGCCTCGTCGCGCGGCGGCGGTGAGCAGCAGAACTTGGCGCCTTCCATGCCGGGCCGGTCGAGGTCCTCGGCCTTCAGGAAGAGGTATTGCGGGCAGCTCTCGGCCAGCACCTGCGCGCCGAGCTTCTGCGCGTGGCGGATCAGTTCCACCGTCTCGCCGCCGGCCACGTGGACGATGAGGATCGGCACGTCCAGCAGACGGCTCATCGCGATGGCGCGGTTGGTGGCCTCGGCCTCGGCCAGCGGGTCGTGCGCGACCGCGTGGAAGCGCGGCGCCGAATGGCCGCGCTCGATCAGCCGCTGCGCGAGCCACTTGATCATGTCGTTGTTCTCGGCATGGATCATCACCAGCGCCTGCTCTTCGCGGGCCAGCGCGAGCACATCGAGCAACTGGTAGTCGTCGAGCTTCATGCGGTCGTAGGTCATGTAGACCTTGATCGACGTGATGCCCGCGCGGATCGCGGCCGGCAGGTCGGTCGCCAGCGTCTGCGCGTCCGGGTTCGCCAGGATCACGTGGAAGCCGTAGTCGATCACGGCTTTCTCCGCCGCCCGCGCCGCGTAGTCGCGCAGCACGTCCGGCAAGGCGTTGCCGCGATGTTGCGCCGCGAACGGGATCACCGTGGTGGTGCCGCCGAAGGCCGCGGACACGGTGGCGGAATGGAAGTCGTCGGCGCCCATCACGCCCATGCCCGACAGCTGCTCGATGTGGCAGTGGCTGTCGATGCCGCCGGGCAGCACCCAACGGCCGGCGGCGTCGATGTCGCGCACCGCCGGCCCCAGCTCGGGGCCGATGGCGGCGATGCATTCGCCGCGCACGGCCAGGTCGCCGTCGACTACCTGGCCGTCGGCCACGATGCGGCCATTGCGGATGACGAGATCGAAAGGCAGATCACTGTTCAGCCCGTTCGGGCCAGGCGTCGTTTCGGGATGCGCTGTCATGTCGGATGGCGTCGTTGGGATCAGGCGCCGATGCCGGCGATGCGGGCCTCGGCGGGCGTGGCGGCCACTGCGGCCACGGGCTTGAACGCGGGTATCTGCATGCGCGCGATGACCGCGAGCGCGAGCGCGTCGATCGAATCGGTGAGCACCAGCCCGAAGGCAGCGCGCAGCGTATGCGGCACGGCCAGCGGCAGCTCGGTGCAGCCGAGCACCACCGCCTGCGCGCCGCGGCCGGCGAGCGCCTCGATGCCGGCCGCAGCCGGCGCCAGCGCCTTGTCGGGCCGGTTGCCCTTGACCGCCTCGATGGCCGCCGTGCTGCAATCGCGCTGCTCCTCGGGCGTCAGCAGCACCGGCTCGTAACCGGCCGCGACCAGGCGCGATTGGTAGAGCCCGGACGCCAGCGTGGCCGACGTGCCCATCACGCCGACCTTGCCGCCACGTACGCCCTGGCGCGCCAGGTCGGCGACCACGGCGTCGACGATGTGCAGGATCGGCGCGCTCACGCTGGCTTGCAGCCGGTCGAACCACAGGTGCGCCGTGTTGCACGGAATGGCGATGCAGGCCGCGCCTTCTCGATCGAGAAAGCGCGCGCCCTCCTGCATCGCCGGGAACGGATCGGCTCCGCCGTCCAGGTGCGCCTGCGAGCGATCGGGAATGCGCGGATCGTTGCGCAGCAGCACCGGCAGATGCGCCTGGTCGCACAGCACGGGCGTGAGCTGGGTCAACCGGTAGACGAAGCTCGCGCCCGCCAGCGGCCCCATGCCGCCCAGCACGCCGAGCGTGCCGCGCCAGCGCAGCGGCGGCGGCGGCGGCGGCGGCGGTACGACGTCGGGCGCGGTGTCGTGCAAATCGTCGGCCGCCATCAGGCGTTCCCGGCCGTGGACAACGCAGCCTCGGCCGCCGCGGCGCAAGGCTCGACCACGCGCATGCCCAGCGCATCACCCAGCGGCGTGCACAGGCTGCCCATGCCGGCGCAGCCGAGCAGCAGTACGTCGGCGCCGTCCTCGTCGCGCAGCGCGCGGCCGGCGGTCAGCAGGCGCTCGAACGCAAGGTCGAAGTCGCCGGACTGCGCGACCGGCAGGTCGATGGCACGCTCGGCCGCGACGCGGTCGGCCACGCCGAGCTGCGCCCAGTAGCGCATGTGGCGCGGGATCGCCGCGGTCGCGACGGCCAGCACGCCGACACGCTGGCCGAAGCCCATTGCCGCGCGCATGCCGGCCTCGCCCAGGCCGATGAGCGGCGTCGCCGTCAGCCCGCGCGCGGCGGCCAGGCCAGGGTCGCTGAAGCAGGCGAGCACGACCGCACCGTACGCACCCGCGTGCGCTCGCGCCCAGTCCTGCACCAGCCTGGCCGCCAGGTCGGCATCGTCCTGCGTGACGATGCCGGGCGGGCCGGCGTGCAGCGTCAGCGCATCGAACCGCGCGGCGCGCTCGCCCAGGCCGGTGCGCACCGCACCGGCGATCGTCTCGGTCACGTTCTGCGACGAGTTCGGGTTCAGCAGGGCCATCCGTTGGCCGTTCGGCGTCTTGTCCATCGTTCAGGCCACCGGCTCGCCGGCGCCGGTGCGCTCGACGATCAGCCGGTAGTGCTCGGGGCTGCGGTGCTTCGCGAAGTTGAAGACGTGCTGGCGGAAGTTGTCGCCCAGCGCCAGGTCGGCGCGCACGCAGATGACCTCGTCGTCTTCCGTCAGGCTGCGTGCCACCACTTCGCCGGTCGGTGCCACGATGGCCGAGCTGCCGATCATGTGGAAGCCGTCTTCCTTGCCGCACTTGGCCGCGGCCGCGACCCAGACGGCGTTCTGGTAGGCATTCGCCATGAGCGACACCAGGTGCGTCGAGGTCCGCAGGTGCACCGGCTCGTCCCAGTGGATGTTGTGCGACGGCGTGTTGTAGCCGAGCACCACCAGTTCGGCGCTTTGCAGCGCGAGCACGCGGTAGGTCTCGGGCCAGCGACGGTCGTTGCAGATGCACATGCCGGTCTTCACGCCGTCCGCGTCGAACACGCGGAAGCCGAGATTGCCGACCTTGAAGAACTTCTTCTCCAGGTGCTGGAACGGCGCATCGGGCTTGTGGTCCGAATGGCCCGGCAGATGGATCTTGCGGTACTTGCCGACGATCTCGCCGGCCCGGTTGACCATGATCGACGTATTGAAGCGCTCGCCTTCCGGCGTGAGTTCCGCATAGCCGATGTAGAAGCCGACGCCCAGGCGCTTCGCCTCGTCGAACAGCGGCTGCGTGGCGGCGTTGGGCATCTGCGTCTCGAAGAAACGCTCGACCGCTTCCTCCTCGCTCATCCAGTAGCGCGGGAAGAAGGTGGTCAGCGCAAGCTCCGGGAAGACGACCATCTCGGCGCCGCGCGACTTGGCCTCGCGAAGCATCTCGATCAGGCGCTTGACGACCTGCGCGCGCGTGTCGGCCAGGTGGATGGGGCCCAGTTGCGCAACGGCCAGGCCCAGGGGACGGGATGAAGACATGTCGGTTTTCCTCGAATCAGGCAGCGGGCGTGGCGGCTGGCGCGGCTGCGGCATCGGTCGCCTGGCCATAGTTCTGCGAGCGGTACCAGCCCATGTAATCGGTGTAGGTGATCGGCGGGTACTTGGGCTCTTCGCCCGGCTTGACGCAGGTCGGCAGGCACGCCATCACGTGGCGGATGTCGCAGTCCATGAAGAAGGGCACGGCATAGCGCTCGCGGCCCGACGCGTTGATGACACGGTGCGGCGTCGACAGGAAGCGGTCGTTGCTCCAGCGGCGCAGCAGGTCGCCGCTGTTGATCAGGTAGGCGCCCGGCAGGCTGGGCACGTCGACCCAGCGCCCGGTCGGCAGCCGGATCGCCAGGCCCGCCACTTCGTTGAAGGGCAGGAATGTCATGAAGCCGGTGTCGGTGTGCGGCGCGATGCCGAAGGTGTTCTCGTCGCGCGCCGGCTGCTGCGGATAGTGCGACAGGCGCAGCGTGTACATCGGCTCGGCGAAGGCGGTGTCGAAGTGGTCGGCCGGCAGGTCGAGCGCCAGCGCATACAGCGGCAGCAGCGATTTGCCCATGCCCTCCACCGCGTCGGCATAGGCCAGGCTCAGTTCGCGCGCACGCTCCGAGCCCGCGGGCCAGCGGTTCTGCGCCCGGAAGCGCTTGCCCGCCACGACGTCCGGATGGTCGGCCGGCAGCTCGCGCTTGATGAAGAAGGCCTCGACCTGGTTCGGCTTGTTGTCGGCGTTGATGCGCGAATGCCGCGTGACCGAACCGCCCAAGGGCTCGTAGCCGATGTTGTGCTGGTTGAAGCGCACCGCCATCTTGTCGTCGAGCGGCAGCCCGTGGATGAGCCGTGCCGCCTCGAAGGCACCGTCGATCACCGGCTGCGCGATGCCGTGGTTGACGACGAAATAGAAGCCGACCTCCTCCAGCGCATGGCGCAATTCGGCGCCCAGGCGCTCCTTGGCGCCCGGCTCGCCGGCCAGGTAGGGGCCGAGGTCGATGACCGGAATGTCCTCGGCCGCGTCGGGCCGGATCTCGGGAAGGTTGGGTGCGTAGACGGGAGCGTTCATGTCTTTTCTCCTGATAGATCTCGGTTGGCTGGGTCGGATGGGTTGCGATGGCAGCGCACCGCGTGGTCGTGTGCGTCGGCCACCAGTTCGGGCGCCGGCCGGGTGCGGCAGGCGTCCTCGCGGAAGGCGCAGCGCGAATAGAAGGCGCAATGCACGGGCGGGTCGAGCAGCGACGGCGTCTCGCCGTCGAGCACCTCGGTCGCGGGAATGAAGACGCGGTCGCTCTCGTGCACCACCGGTATCGCGCCGATCAGCGCGCGCGTGTAGGGATGGCGCGGCCGCCGCATGATCTCGTCGGCGGTGCCGGTCTCGACCACCTGGCCGAGGTACATCACGGCGATGCGGTCGGCGATGGCACGCACCACGCCGAGGTCGTGCGTGATGATCACGTACGTCAGTCCGTACTGGGCCTTCAGCGCCGCCAGCAGGTTCAGGATGCGCGCCTGCACCGACACGTCGAGCGCCGAGGTCGGCTCGTCGAGGATCAGCAATTCCGGCCGCAACGCCAGCGCGCGCGCGATGTTGATGCGCTGCTTCTGCCCGCCGGACAGCGACATCGGCGTGCGCAGCAGCGTGTCGGCCGGCATCTGCACCGACTCCAGCAGCTCGCGCACGCGGGCACGCCGCTCCTTGGGGCTGCGCATGCCGCCGAGCCGCAATGGCAGGCCGACGATGTCTTCGACGGTCTGGCGCGGATTGAGCGACGACGACGGGTCCTGGAACACCATCTGCACGCGGCGGCGGAAGGCCTGCAGCAACGCCGGGGCGGCGGCGGTCAGCTCGTCGCCGTCCAGCCGCATCGACCCTTCGCTGGCCGGCGTGACGCGCGACATCACGTTGGCCAGCGTCGACTTGCCGGAGCCGGATTCGCCGACGATGGCCAGCGTCTCGCCGCGCGCGATGCGCAGCGACACGCGGTTGACCGCACGCACCTGCGCGGCGTCCATCCGGTCCAGCCAGCGGCGCTCCACGCGGCGCTTGACGTTGAACACCTTCGACACGTCATCGAGTTCGAAGAAAGGCACGGCGGCTTTCATGTCCATCACGCCACCACCTCTTCGTCGTCTTCGTCGGCCCAGCAGGCCACCCAGCGCTGGCCGGGCCGGTCGCGGTTGGGCGGCGCCGCCTCGCAGGCCTCGCGGCGCAAGCTGCAGCGCGGCGCAAAGCGGCAGCCTGCCGGCGGCGCGAGGTAGTCGGGCAACCGGCCGGGTATGCCCTGCGGCATGCCGCCAGCCAGGCTCGGCTGCGCGTTCACCAGGCCACGGGTGTACGGGTGGCGCGGCGCATTCAGCATCGCGCCGGTCGGGCCACTTTCGATGGTGGTGCCGCCGTACATCACGTAGGTGCG
>CAIQMJ010000505.1 GCA_903872875.1 uncultured Variovorax sp. | reverse complement strand
TAGCTGCCGGTGCGCGGCAGCCGGCCGAACGTGGGCTTGAGACCGAAGATGCCGCACAGCGAGGCCGGCACGCGGATCGATCCGTTGGTGTCCGAGCCCAGCGTGAGCGGCACCTGGCCGGCCGCCACCGCCGCGCCGGAACCGCCCGACGAACCGCCCGCGATGCGCGTGAGGTCGTGCGGATTGTGGGCCGCGCCGACGTGGCTGTTCTCGGTGGTAAAGCCGTAGGCGTATTCGTCCATGTTGAGCGCGCCGACCAGCACCGCGCCCGCACTCTCGAGCCGGCGCACCAGTGCCGCGTCGCCGCGCGCGGGCGCGGCCTCGCGCTCGATCTTCGAGCCGGCCAGCGTCGTCAGGCCGGCGATGTCGAACAGGTTCTTGACCGCGAAGGGCACGCCCAGCAGCGGCAGTTCGCGGGTGCGCGCGCCGTTCGCGGAGGCGAGCGACGCATCGACCTGCGCCGCACGGCGCAGCGCGCGCTCGTGCACGACATCGGTGAAGGCGTTGACGCGGCCTTCGGTGGCGCCGATGCGGTCCAGGCTCGCCTGCACCAGCGACACGGCGCTCGCCGTGCCGCTGCGTACCGCCTCGGCCATCGTGGCCGCGTCCTTCAGCAACAGGGCCTCGGCGCTCATTGATCGACCTCCTTCGGGCTCACCGGCACGAAGCTCACCGCCGGCTCGGCATGCGCGCCGAGCGGCACGGCCTCGACCACCGCGGCCATCTCGGCGGCCAGTGCGAAGAACCGCAGCACGCCCGGCCGGTGGTCGGGCCGCAACGGCAGGCCGAGCGCGGCGGCAGCCGCATCGACGTAGGTTTCGGTCTGCGCGGGCGTCATCGGCGGACCTCCCTCTGGAAGATCTCCAGGCTCAGCTTCTTCATCGCCACGAAGCTCGCCGAACTCAGCGTTTCCAGGGTGCGCGGCCGGGCATCGTCGTACTTGAGGATCTCGGCCACCTTGGTCGGCCGCTTGGTCAGCAGCAGCACCTCGTCGGCCAGGTAGACCGCTTCTTCCAGGTCGTGCGACACCAGCAGCATCGTGGTGCCCGTCTGGATGAAGACCTCCTGCAGCTTCTCGCGGATGAACAGCGTCATCTCGAAGTCGAGCGCCGAGAAGGGTTCGTCGAGGAACAGCACTTCCGGGTTCGGCGCCAGCGCCCGCATGATCGACGCGGTCTGCTGCTGCCCGCCCGAGAGCTCGTACGGAAAGCGGTTGAGGTCGAACTTGACGTCGAAGGACGCGACCAACTCGGCCATGCGGCGGTCCACCTCGACCTTGCTCCGGCCTTCGAGCTTCAACGGATAGGCGATGTTGTCGATGGTGCGCATCCACGGGAACATCGCCTCGCGGTAGTTCTGGAACACGTAGCCGATCTTGGTGTCCTTCAGGCTCTTGCCGTCGAACAGGATCTCGCCCGAGTCGATCGGTATGAGTCCGGCGATAATGTTGATCAGCGTGCTCTTGCCGCAGCCGTTCGGGCCGAACACCGAGACGATCTTGTGCTTCGGTATGTCGAGGTCGAAGTTCTCGTACAGCGGCCAGCCCGCGAAGTACTTGGTCAGGCCGCGGATGGTGATGTGCGTGCCGGCCGGGCCGGGCGCGAAGACGGGTGCGGGCACGTCGGCATACACCGGGCCGTTGAGGACTGCGGACATGGGCGTTACCTTCCAGACCAGTGAACGATCTTGCGTTCTGCAATGAGGAACAGGATGTTCAGGGCATAGCCCAGCGCACCTGCGGCCAGGATGGCGGCATACATGCTCTTGACGTTGAGCACCTGCTGCGCATCGATGATGCGGTGGCCGAGGCCGGCGTCGGAGCCGATGAACATCTCGGCCACGATCACGATCACCAGCGCCATCGACACCGCGGAGCGCAGGCCGACGAAGCTGGGCTGCAGGCTCTCCCAGATCAGCACGTCCTTGAACACCTGCCAGCGCGACGCGCCCATCACCTTGGCGGCCATCACGCGCTGCTTGCGTGCATTGATCACACCGTAGGCGCTGTTGAAGATCACGATCAGGAAGGCGCCGAAGGCCGCGATGGCGATCTTGTTGATGTCGGAGACGCCGAAGATCAGCAGGAACAGCGGGATCAGCGCGGACGACGGCGTCGAGCGGAAGAAGTCGATCAGGAACTCGACGCTGCGGTAGAGCTTCTCGTTGCTGCCCAGCAGCACGCCTAGCGGCACGCCGACCACCGCGGCGATGACGAAGGCCTGCACCGTGCGCCACACCGTCACCGCGAAGTCGGTGAGCAGCGGACCGCCGGCCAGGCCGGTGATGAGCGTCGCCACCGTGTCGGCCGGCGCGGGCAGCAGGATGGGCTTGATGAAGCCCAGCCGGACCACGAGGTCCCACACGATGAACAGCACGACCGGCCCGATCGCCGGCAGCAGCTTGTCCCACAGCGGTGGCTTGGGCGCCGCGGTCGCGGCATTGGCTGCGGGCGGTGTCCAGGGCTTGGCGCCGGCGGCCGGCGTGATGCTGGTGTCGGCCATGATC
>CAIQMJ010000504.1 GCA_903872875.1 uncultured Variovorax sp. | reverse complement strand
GACCTCGCCGCTCTGCAGCGTGGCACGGCCGCGCTGTCCGGCGACCAGCGGCTGGATGTCCTTGAACTCGCAGCCGCCGGGGCGGCGCTCGGTCGCCACGACCTCGTCGGACACCGCGTTCTTCAGCACCCGGCCGCTGTTGTGCAGGGTACGGAAGATCAGTTGCGTCTCACGCTCCGATGCACGCACCAGCGCCTGCTTGATGTTCTCGTGGATCGGCGCCTCGACCGTGGCGCAGAAGCGCGTGCCCATGTTGACGCCCTCGGCGCCGAGCGCGAAGGCTGCCGCCATGCCCGCACCGCTGGCGATGCCACCGGACGCGATCACCGGAATGCGCAGTTGCTGCGCGGCCAGCGGTATCAGCACCAGGCCGCCGACGTCGTCCTCGCCCGGATGGCCCGCGCACTCGAAGCCGTCGATGCTGACCACGTCGACGCCATTGCGTTCGGCCGACAGCGCATGCCGGACGCTGGTGCACTTGTGGACGATGGTCACGCCAGCCGACTTGAGCTTCTCGATGAAGTCCTTCGGGCTGTTGCCCGCAGTCTCGACGACGCGGATGCCGCTGCGGATCACGACGTCGAGGTACTCGGCGTACGGCGGCGGATTGACCGACGGCAGGATCGTGAGGTTCACGCCGAAGGGCGCATCGGTCATCGCGCGGCAGCGCTCGATTTCGGCGGCCAGCGCATCGGGGTTCGGCTGGGTCAGCGCGGTGAGCACGCCCAGCCCGCCAGCGTTCGAAACGGCGGAAGCCATCTCGGCCGTTCCCACCCATTGCATGCCGCCCTGGAGGATCGGGTAGCGGATGCCCAGCAGTTCGGTGATTCGTGTCTTCATGTGCAGACGGCGTGCTTCAGTGCGTGCTGTAGTACGGCGCCGTGGCGCCCAGCGTGGCCTTGGCACGCGTCAGCTCGTGGCGCGCGATGGTGCGCAGGTGCACCTCGTCCGGGCCGTCGAAGAAGCGCATCGCGCGGCCCCACGACCAGAGGAAGGACAGCGGCGTGTCCGGCGTGACGCCCATCGCGCCGAAGACCTGGATCGCGCGGTCGACCACGCGGGTCTGCAGCTGCGCTGCGACCAGCTTGATGGCCGACACGTCGATGTGCGCGGCCTTGTTGCCGTAGGTGTCCATCTTCCAGGCCGCCTGCAGCACGAAGAGCCGAGCCTGGTCGATCTCGACGCGCGAATAGCCGATCCAGTCCTGCACGTTGGCGAAGTCGCTGAGCTGCTTGCCGAAGGCCTTGCGCGTGAGCGCGCGATCGCACATCAATTCCATGGCCAGCTCGCACTGGCCGATGGTGCGCATGCAGTGGTGCACGCGGCCCGGGCCGAGCCGTGCCTGCGCCAGCGCGAAGCCTGCGTTCTCTTCACCGAGCAGGTTCGAGACCGGCACCCGCACGTTGGTGAAAGTCACTTCGCAGTGACCTTCGGGGGCGTGGTGATGCATGATCGCCACGTTGCGCACGATGCGGAAACCCGGCGTGTCCAGCGGCACGATCACCATCGAATGCCGGCGGTGCTTGGGTGCATCGGCGCTCTCGTCGGTCACGCCCATCACGATCGCGAACCGACAGTGCGGGTGCATCGCGCCGGTGGTGAACCACTTGCGCCCGTTGATCACGTAGTCGCCGCCGTCGCGCCGGATCGTGGTCTGGATGTTGGTCGCGTCGGACGACGCCACGTCCGGCTCGGTCATCGCGAAGCAGGAGCGGATGGCGCCTTCGAGCAGCGGCTCGAGCCAGCGCGTGCGCTGTTCGGGCGACGCATGCAGTTCCAGCAGTTCCATGTTGCCGGTGTCCGGTGCATTGCAGTTGAACACCTCGGACGCCCATGGCACGCGGCCCATGATCTCCGCCAGCGGCGCGTACTGCATGTTGCTCAGCCGCGTACCCGGCTGCTCGGGCTTCAGGCCGGGCAGGAACAGGTTCCACAGACCGGCCTCGCGCGCCATCCGCTTCAGCGGTTCGACCACGTCGGTCGGATAGGTGCCCGACGCGGCGATGCGCTCGAACTCCGCGTTGCGCGGCAGCACCTGTTCGTCCATGAAGCGGCGCAGCGTTCGCTGCATCTGCTGGACATCTTCTGGAAGTTCGAAATGCAAGGCGTACTCCTCGGGGTATGGGAAAAATTCAGTGAAAACGGGCACCGGACGCGGCCATGGCGCGCATGCGTTCGGTCGGCCGAAAGGCCGCGCCCAGTGTGGCCAGCCGGTCGCAGCGCGCGACGACTTCGGCCAGGCCCAGCCAGTCGGCGTACTGCAGCGGGCCGCCCGCATGGGCCGGAAAGCCCAGGCCCATCAGCAGCGCCGTGTCGAGTTCGGCCGGCGTGCCGACCACGCCCTCCTCCAGCGCGTGCGCGGCCTCCACGACCATCGGCAGCATCAGCCGGTCGACGATCTCGGTTGGCGTGAAATCGCGCGGGCCGCCTTTCTGCAGCGGCGCCAGCAGCGCGTGCGTGTCGCCGGCCGGCACGCGGCGCGGCTTGCCCTGCGCGTTGGGTTCATAGCGATAGAAGCCGAAGCCGCTCTTCTGCCCGTAGCGGCCGGCGCGGGCCATCAGGCGCAGCGCGTCGTCGGCGAAAGCAGGCATCCGCTGCGGGTAGCCCGCGGAAATCACGTCGTTGACGTGGCTGCCGGTGTCCATGCCGATCACATCCTCCAGATAGGCCGGGCCCATCGGCCAGCCGAAGGCTTCCATGGCGGCATCGATCTTCACGAAGTCGCCGCCGTCCGCCACAAGCTGCAGAAAGCCGCGCATGTACGCGGTGAACACGCGGTTGACCAGGAAGCCGGGGCAGTCCTTCACCACGATCGGCGTCTTGCCCATCGCAGCCGCATAGCCGACGGCGGCGGCGACGGCCGCGTCGCAAGTCATCGCGCCCTTCACGACCTCGACCAGCGGCATCATCGGCACCGGGTTGAAGAAGTGCATGCCGACCAGGTCCTGCGGACGCTGCAGCGCCGTGCCGATGTCGTCGATGCGCAGGCTCGATGTGTTCGACGCGATCACGGTGCCCGGCTTCAGCCCGGCTTCGAGTTCGGCGAGCACCTTCTGCTTGACCTCGAGCTTCTCGACGATCGCCTCGACCACGAGGTCG
>CAIQMJ010000503.1 GCA_903872875.1 uncultured Variovorax sp. | reverse complement strand
GAAGCATTGTGCGGTTTCGGTGCCATACCGGACATGCCTTCTCGCTGCGAACGCTCCTGGCAGAGGTGAACGAGTCGATCGACACAGGGCTTTGGGACACCTTGCGGGCAATCGAGGAGCGGGTGATGCTGCTGGAGCAGACGGCGAGTCTTGCCGACGCCGCCGGGCGCCTGGACGAAGCGCAACGATGTCGCAGTCAGGCCGAGGAAGCCAAGCGGAGGTTGAAGCCAATTCGGGAGCTGGTACTGGACTCGAAATTCTTTGGTCACGCTGACTAGCTTTGTCGACAGACAAACCGCAGATACGGGGCGCTTAAGCGCTGCGGCTGAGGTGTAGGTCCGCTGCGTCAAGAGGCATAGAGGGCAGAATGCCAGCGCTGCCTCCATTGATGAGTTCCCCATGAACCTCCCGGATCCTCCCACCGACAACAAGTTGATGGAGCTTCAGCGTTTCGAGTTGCTCGTCTCGGGCATCCACGATTACGCGATCTACATGCTGGATGCTCAGGGGCATGTCGTCAGTTGGAACACGGGCGCAGAGCGGTTCAAGGGCTACACCGCGGACGAGATCATCGGGCAGCACTTTTCTCAGTTTTATTTGCCCGAGGACCGCGCCGCCGGGGTGCCGCTCCACGCCCTGAACACCGCAGCGGAAAAGGGAACGTTCCAGGCGGAGGGATGGCGTGTCCGAAAAGGCGGCTCGCGCTTCTGGGCCCATGTGGTCATTGACCCGATCTACGCCGCCGATCGGCGTCTGCTCGGCTTCGCCAAAATCACCCGGGACGTCGGGGAGAAACGCGCAGCTGAGGAAGCGCTTCGCAAGCGCGAGCAGGAGTTCCGCCTGCTGGTCGAAGGCGTCACCGACTATGCGATCTACATGCTTGATCCGCAGGGGGTGATCACGACCTGGAACGCAGGTGCGCAGCGGATCAAGGGCTACACCCAGGCCGAAGTCCTCGGCGCGCACTTTTCTCGCTTCTATACGCCGGAGGATCAGGCCGCTGGACTACCCGAGCGAGCCCTTGCCATCGCGGTGAGCGAGGGCAAGTTCGAGCAGGAGAGCTGGCGAGTGCGCAAGGACGACACGCGCTTTCGGGCGCATGTGGTCATAGATCCCATCCGCGACGCGGAGGGCGCCTTTGTCGGCTTTGCGAAGATCACGCGCGATGTCACCGAGCGGCGGGTGGCGGAAGATGCCCTGAAACGTGCGGAACGAGCCTTGGTGCAATCCCAGAAGATGGAGACCATCGGCAAGCTCACCGGCGGCGTTGCTCACGATTTCAACAACCTCCTTCAGGTCATCGCCGGCAACCTGCAGCTGCTCTCGCGCGACGTGGCCGGCAATGAGCGTGCCGAGCGCCGGGTGCAGAACGCAATTGCCGGCGTGCGCCGTGGTGCAAAGTTGGCCGGGCACCTTCTGGCATTTGGCCGCCGGCAGACCCTGGAGCCGAAGGTCGTCAATCTGGGACGCTTCGTCGCCTCCATGGACGACATGCTCCAGCGCACTCTTGGCGAGACCGTGCAGGTCCAGACCACCGTGGCCGAAGACCTCTGGAACACCTGCGCGGACCTCGCTCAGGTTGAGAATGCGGTGTTGAATCTGGCCATCAACGCTCGTGACGCGATGAACGGGGTCGGACAGCTCACCGTCGAGATCGGGAACGCCGTTCTCGACGACGCTTACGCCCGAGCGCACGCCGAAGTTGAAGCGGGCGAATACGTCATGCTGGCCGTCTCCGACACCGGCAGCGGCATGGCGCCCGATGTCATAGCCCAGGCCTTCGACCCGTTCTACACCACCAAGCCGGAGGGGAAAGGAACGGGGCTCGGCCTTTCCATGGTGTACGGCTTTGTGAAGCAGTCCGGCGGACACGTCAAGATCTACAGTGAGCAGGGGGACGGGACGACGGTCAAGGTCTACCTGCCGCGTTCGAAGGAGGCAGAGCAGTTGCTTGCGCCTGGCCTTTGATCAAGTGAGGTTGGAAGAAGTCAACCCGCCAGGCAACTTGCTCGGTGGCGAATGATGGGTGTGTTTCAAGGACGCGGGCGCCTCACGCCCAGTAGCTGGTTCTTCCACCGCTCAGCCCTCGCAGTCTCAATCGATCGAGCTTCAGAACTCGCTTCAGGGCGCAAACAGCATCTCGACCTTCTTGCGATCTCGTCGTGACTGCTGATACCCGCTTCCTTTGAGATCGAATGGCCGCGTCTCGTGCCTTCTCGCCGTTTGTGCGCAGCGGGCAGCGTGTTCTCGCTCATGCGCTTCTCCGAATCGCTGTCATGCCGGAAGAGGTAACGCTGTGCCGGACCATGCTCCTGCAGCAGATGGCGAACGGCTGCACACTAATCCGCGCTGGCGCCCGAGATCTTCACCGCCCTGGCCCAGTTCGCTACTTCCGACTTCATGTACGCTGCAGTCTCGGGCAGGCCCATTCCGAGGGGATCTACGCCCAGGGCGATCAGGCGCTCGCGCACTTCGGGCTTCTTCAGGATCCGCGCAGTCTCGTCGTGCAGTCGGCGCACCACCTCGGGCGGTGTTCCCACTGGCGCGACGAGCGCCGACCAGCCCTGGGCCGCGAAGCCCGGGTACCCTCGCGGACAACCGCCATGGCCTGATTGCCAACGCCATGGTTACCACCGCTGATGGTCATGCCGAGCGCGAGGCGGCCAAGGTCATGATCAATGCCGCTTGCGAGGCGGCAGACGACGAGACGATCAGAATCACGCTGGGCGCGGACAAGGGCTATGACGCGCAGGAATTCATCCGCGCGTGCCAGGACATGGGTGTGATCCCGCACGTGGCGCAGAACACATCGGGACGGCGCTCGGCGGTACCTGACGTCATTGCTGCGAGCCAGGGCTACGTCCTGTCGCAGCGAAAGCGCAAGCTCATCGAGCAGGGCTTCGGCTGGGCCAAGACGGTGGGACGCATTCGCCAGGTGATGGTGCGCGGGCTCCAGCGCGTAGACCATCTGTTCGTGCTGACGATGACGGCCTACAACTTGACGCGCATGCGTTCACTGGGGCAAATCCGTCAGCAGTCTGCGTGAGGCCCGAAAGAAGCTCGGGAAGCTTCGGCAATCAGCAAAAACGACTCGAAACACCGTCCCGCAGCTCGCCATGTGAAAGGCAGCCCTCACCGAGGGAACAGGCTCGTTCGCAGGGGAGGTATTTCAGCAGCCTGCTACGGCGTGAACGCTGCAGGCCAGAGGATGACCAAGGTCGAGCGACCGGTTCGGATACGGATGTCGCCGGTAAGTCGCTGCTAGCGCGGGTGGCCGGTTTTAGCGGAAGCGGCAGCCCAAGTCCAGATCGCGACCCACTCAGATCAGTCTAAAGCGGCACTTCGCCTCGATCGTCTAAACGAACGTTCATGCCCTGGGAAGCACGGCGGCTCGAATTGGAGTCGCCGTTATTTCCTCAAGCCAAGTGTTCCACGAAAGTGCGGCAGCGACCGAATCGACCAACTGCCCGCCATCCTCACGGATTGACCGTCTTGCGCGGCCGTCCTCCCTTGGGGATCATTCGATTCCTCTCCTCCTCCGGCACCGGCCCTTTGTTGAACGTCCTTCCTGTACCCGCGAACTTGATCCAAAAGTCGGTCTTCGTGAGATAGGACACGACGTGGTCGACAAGAATTCGACGTTTATCGGAGTCGTAGTGCGAGATCATTCCTATTCCTCGCTGAATATAGGAATTCGCATTGCAGTTGTAGTATCGACCTCTGCCCTCGGTGATCAGTTGAGACCAGTGTTCTCCTAAGATGCGGCAGTTATTGATATCGTTGACGCACATGTGTCCGTTCAAGAATATCAGGACATGATAGTGGTAGCCAGTCTTCACGCCATATTCGAGTGAAGCCATCCACCCGGTAACTGGAAAGCGTTTTCTTGCAAAGCGGATAAATCGGTTGAATTCGACTTTGGCCTGATCGAGGCTGACTGAATTTGTGATGCCGCGCGACTCCGCAGTCTCGCCGCCCGTAACTAGATCGATGCGGACGGCAAGGTTTTTGGACGCGCGATGGTCGAAAATGAAGTTGATATAGTCTTTGGCAGACTGGTGATTTGCCTGGCATTGCCGTCTGCGGGCATCCAGATCGGATAAGAACCTGTCGGTTTTGCTTTCAGCCCTGAGCTGTTCGACCACATCAGTGATCTGCTTGTAAAAGAGCGCGGCTTCGTCGCCTATTAGGGCGGTGTAATAACGAGCTCGCTCGTGGATATCTGGTACTGGCTGCGTTGCGCTTTGCAAGAGCCGGTAGTAGGTATTGAAGCCGTTGCCTGCGAGGTATTCTTCTACTCGTGGCAAATCACGGCCGATGGTATCTATTAGACGCTTGCCGATATGTGTGGCATTGATGAAACTAACGCCATTGCGTCCGCGTTTCAGTGTGAAAAGTACATCTGTCGATTTTGAGATTGCTCTGATGAGATTGGCTGTGGTCTTAATGGATAAGACTGCGTCAGATTCGTGCGTTCTCTCCCTTATGTTTGATACTGCTATGAGGTAGCGCGGTGATGGCTCGATAGCCATCAGGTCATCCAAGTGGTCCAGTGAAAGCATGGTTGTCGCCAGATTCGGGATGCAGGTAAAGGTCTTGAGTCAGAGACAACCCTTAGGTGATAGGTGCAAGCTCTTATAGGGAGTCCTTCTATACGTTATGACTGCTGAGTATTTTTGAATGAAGGTGTTGACTGAGGTCGGAGTGGGGTGGACAGATTCTCTGAATCAATCAGTTGAGATGCCGGATCTTGGGTGGAGATCAATAATGGATTTTAGTAAGTTGATTTAGTATGGATTAATTAATCGATAACATAGGCTCCTAAATGTATTGGGGTGAAAAATTGATTTTCGAGGTCTAAATCGCTGACAGCCTCGGTAAATCTTTCTTTGTTAAGCACTTAAATGCTCGTCGAGTTAGTACCGACTATCATTGCACTTTGATCGACCCCAGGATTGGGGGCGGGGGGGATGCTACCGGAGGTAGGCCGCGTAAGACGACGCTCAGCTCAACCCGAACGCAGATGATTTAGCACGCACCCCATCTGGGACGTGTGTGATTTTTGCGAAGGCAAGCGGCGAAATCGCTGTCGAGATAGTTCCCGGTAGGTGGAGAGCAAGGTGACAACCTACACTCCGGCACGCAGAAAGGTGCGCCTTCTGTCGTGCGGGCCCTTCTCATAGCTGGAGCTCTCGACCGCCGTCCTTGGTGAGTCCTACATTTCGGACGCCACTTTAAAAAGGACGCTCTCTTGGACCATCTTGACCCCAATGACTACGTAGAGGTCGTGCCGTCGCCGCCACCGCCGCCGTCGCTCTTCCGGCCCCCCCCAGACCTTCACAATCCGGCTAACTATCCCGTCGCTGACCTCGGGGTCATCTTGGGCGCCGCCGTGTGTCAGCACCATCTCAATACGGGAGTGGCAATCGAAATGATTGCTAGCTATGCACGTTCCGCTGCCCATGTGAGCGTTCAAGACAATGTGGACGTTGAGCGCCCAGGTTGCGCGCCATCACCGGTATCTGCCTTTGACCTGATTTGCGCGAATTCCGGAGAAGGAAAAGATACTGCAGCCAGGCCATTCGTCGGTTTCATTCGTGAATTCCAAGAGCGCTTGGACGGCACTCACCAAGAATCCGAGCTCGCTTACCAAGCCGATATGGCTGCTTGGAAAGCTCAAAAGCGCTCGATGTCTCGGAAACTTGACAAGGCTGCGGACGAGGGTGAGGAGCTCACCAAGCTGAAAGACGAGCTGCGGGAAATTTTGGCCCGTCGTCCTCAGAAGAATTCAACCAAAAAAATCATCGTCGACGACATTACGCCGACCGCCCTGGGAAATTTGCTGCAGCAGGGATCGAAAAATATCTTCATGGTTTCGACGGAGGCTGGCGGTCTGTGGAATGGTTCGCTCGGTCGCCAACCCCAATTCCTGAACGCTGCATGGGATAGCACCCCCATTTTGCGGGGGCGTGCGGACCAAGATATCGCCGTCAACGATTACCGTTTGTCGTGCCACTTGGCGTTGCAGGAACCCGTACTGACCCATGTCTTCGCCCGTACCGGCAATATCGCCCATGGCAGCGGTTTGACGGCGCGGATGCTGTTCACCCAGCCGCATTCCACACTGGGCCATCGCACCCTCGACTATCGTCAGGTGAACGCAACCGACAGGGTTACGCGTATGGGGGACCGCGTCCGAGAATGTCTCCAGGAGGCGGCAGAGCGTCGCCGTTTGGGTAAAGCCCGACGCACGATCAGCTTTTCGAAGGACAGCGCGGACTTGTTCGACCAGATCTACAACCAAATCCAGAGCCACCTTGGCGAGGGCATGGGCTTGAACGGCGTCGCCGGTCACGCGGCGAAGATCGCTGAACAGATTGCGCGCATCGCAGGCATGTTCCATGCGTTCGAATGGCGTGAAGGTCCTCTGTCTTGCGACACGTTGGCTCGTGCGCGGAACATCGGCCACTGGCACATGGGTCAATTTCTCCGGAAATTCGGGCCCGGCCACCCCGGAGATCAGGTCGTGATCGATGCGCGCGTGGTTGCTAACGCATTGGAGATCGCCAGCTACCGTGAGCCGTGGGTCAGCCGCACCGATATCAAGCTCTACTGTACGGAGGTCATGTCGCAGAAACGTGTTGATCGTGCAGTTCAGCTGTTGATCAAGGACGGTTACGTCAAGCTCTACCACGGCCGTGTCGGCATCAATCCTTACTACTTTGCCCGCTGATGTGCAATCGAAGCCGCTGGACAAGGGCCTCCATGGGGTCAGGTCACAACCTCACAAAACGGCGGCGAGGATCTTTCGAAGCTCGCAGATCGGGATTGGATCGTCCAAGCGACCCCGCGCCAGCGCGGGGTCGACTCGGCCAGTGCCGCGCAAGCACGCCGCGGCGCTTTCGCATACCGATCCGACCGTCACGATATAGCGGTAGGCGAGCCGGGCCTTGCTCGGGTCCTGAATCGCCTGCTGTGCCGAGTCGAGGAATCGCGCCAGCGTGTCTCGATCAAGCCACTCCGCTCCGGCTTCTTCCTCGCGCGGCTGCAGCAACTCCGACAGGTCGATCAGATGCCGCACCGCGTCGGCAAACACTTCTTCGCACAGCGCCGGATTCGCCCACGGGGTGGAGGATCCCGCTGCCGGGGACGCGGCCTGGCCCTTCGAGGTGCCGGCCTTTGCACATATGAGCAAAAATTCCCGCAGGACACCCACCAGCCGGACGAGTTCGGACTTATCTACCATGGTCGCATCGAGTGCTTGGTGCCCGTTGATGCGGATCGACGTGCCTCGCAGATCGAGTTCCTGGATGTCGATCCAAGCAAAGTCAGCGCACGCTGACATCAACTCCTTGGCACGAATGCGGCTCTCCGTGAGGATCGCTCCTTCCTTGGCGCCGCCGAACACCGTGGTGTCGATCAGCACCAGCACCTCGCCCGGTTCGATGTCGCCGGCATAGCTGCCCATCGCCGCGTTCAGTTTCTTCGTTGGAATCCGTGGCGCAAAGAAGATCCTCGAAAAACCCGCATAGGGCGCCAGCCGATGGCGTAGCAACTGACCCAGGCTGACCGTGGTCTCCGGCGCAGGCGCGCCGCGTGCTTCCGAGGCACCCGGAGCCGACGCCGTCGAACGGGAATCGCTCTCGATGCTCTCGCCTTCATGCTCGGGGCTCGACAGCGCGCTGTAGGCCGCATTGATCTCCTGCATCTGGGTGGTCGCCCACTTCAGCGTCTCGGCATCCATGCCCGAGTACTTGTCGGGGTGGTACTGGCTGCGCCGGCTGCGAAAGGCCAGTTCGATTTCGTCGCGCGAGGCGTTCGGGCGCACGCCCAGGACTTCGTGAGGGGTCATGGTCTGTCAGGAGTGAAGAGAGCCACCGGATCCAATCGAGCGGTCCGCACCGCGACGATCCAAAAAAGAAAACCGGCCGATGACGCGACCCAACCCGAAGGCTTGGTCGCGTCATGGCGGTGTTATCGATAGAGCTCCTGGCAGGTGCCCGACTCGAAGACTTCGCTGACCTTCTGCAACTGCCCCTGCGGGCTGAGCTTGTAGAGGGCCAGGTCGTCCGTGTACTTGTCGCGCATGCGCATCATGTACTCGGCCGGATTGCCGGTCTTTTGGTCGAGGAGGGGCTTCGCCTTCATCGTGGCGGCCGACGCCTCGGCCTCGCGGCCCAGGATCAGCGCCACGTTGGCGCACTTGAAGGCCTCGTAGATGCGGCCGTCGTCGCCGGAGCAGCCGGCCATCGAGGCCGAGACGGTCGCGACGGCCGCCACCCACAGCGGCGAGCGTGCAAAGCGCTGCAGCATGTCGTGCTCAGGCGAAGTAGATGATCGCGAGCACGGCCAGCAGCAGGACCGCGCCGATGATTCCGCCCAGGGACGGAAAGATCACGGCCGGCCAGACGATTGCCTTGCCTAGTGCGACACCGAAGCCGACGCCGGGGCCGAACAGCCATTGGTAGAACAGGACGAGCAGGCCGACGATGCCGTAGCCGGCGATGAGTTTGGTCTTGAGGGTCATGGTTGAGGTGGAGTGAAAAGAGGTGGATGGAAAAGGGCGTAAACAGAAATCAGGAGCGGGGGCACAAAACGGGGAGCAGGTGAGCGCGAACGCCCTGACGGCGATGCGGTTCGTCTGGGTCGCAGGAAGGCAGGCGCGCGGCAGCGCATGGCTGGAGGGAGCGCCGTCGCTGCTCAGCAGCTGTGCTTCTTGTTGACCGGCCTGCGCGGGTCGGTCCTCAGGATGGCGCCTTCGCTGGTCATGCACACACTGTCGGCGCACCGGTAGCCAGGCAGCTTGAGCACGGTCGGGTTGGCATCACCGATCTCGCACCGCAGTTCGTCGAAATCGAACTCCTGGTAGTTCGGCACGCTGGGCTTGGTCACGTAGTACACGCCGGCGCTGCCTGCTTGGACCTGGATCGGGTAGACAGGAAACCGCAGATCGCGGCTCCAGCCCTGTAGCTGGATGTCCATGGCGGAGCGGTCGATCCGATGCCTCACGGCGTCGGGGTTGGTGAGGGGATCGCTCGCGTTGGCCCCTGCCGCTCCGGTTGCAGCTGATAGCGCAGCCATGAGAACGCCGCATATGACTTTCAACAGAAATCTCCGAAAGGTTGCCTGATGGCGCCGGAAAGGGCGGTGTACTCGACGGCATTAATGGTACTTAAACACCGTCGATTCAAAAACATCATGTTACGAGCATTTGATGGATGTCCAGCTCCGCCAAATCGCCTCGCACCTTGCGGCAGGTCTTCGCCCTCAACGTTCGCTTATCCCGGGTGAGTGCCGGCTTGTCCCAAGAGCGAATGGCCGATGCCGCTATGCTGGACCGCACTTTCATCGGCTCCTTGGAGCGTGGCGAGCGAAACATCTCGATCGACAACATCGAGCGGATCTCAGGCGTGCTTGGTCTGGCCGCGCACGAGCTCATGCACCCCGACTTCGCCGAACTCAAAAAGCTGGATCCGACGGCGACGAGGGCTCCACGAACCGCGCGGCTGTATCCGAAGGCGCCGGGTCCGCGCAAGCCTTGACCCGCTGCCATACGTCAAGTTGCGCGCCTGTCCTTTGCAGCCTTGGTGCCGAACGAGTAGGTGCCGCTGACGTTCAGCTTGGTGAGGCTTGGTCTCAGGTACTTGCCGCTGGGCTGACCCCTTCACGTGGCGTAGCCAAGTCGTGCAGTTTTTGGCTGAGGTCACGAGGGCTCTTTTGGCGACCCATGCGCATCCCAGATTGCGGTGGATCGCTTGACTCGCGAATTCCGAAGTCGTCCGGATAGAACTCCTCCACAACCGCAGCTCCATCCTCCGCCGACTCTTCGAACGCCCCTGCGGCGAAGCCAGCCCGCGCGACCTCATCAAGCGCCGCCTGGTCAAACCCGGCAGCCTCGCGTGAACGCACCTCCTGTCGAGCCTCCTCCAGCGTCTGTGCCAGGCTCGACCCTGCCCGCACGGTCAGATCCACGTAGTAGATCGGCGCTCGATGCGACTGCGTGGTCGATTTCCCCCGCAGCCGAAGTTCCAGCGGCAAGGCCGACAGCGTGTTGCCCGAGAGCGCCTGGAAGTACAACAGCCGCGTCGAGAGCGTGCGAATGCTGTTGAAACCTGCTGTGCGGAAGATGAAAGAGCCCAGATCGTCCTCCTCACCGATGCGCACGTTCAGCCTGCCGAGCGGCTTGCATCCCGCCTTCGCCCCTAGCTCGCAGCCCTCGGGCGCCGGGCACGGCAGCACCTGCATGCCGCTGACCGTGGCACGCCGGCACGTCTGACCATTGCCCACGCACAGTGGCCTCCCCGACGAGCGATCGAACAGGTGGTAGTTCGCGCGCAGGTTGAGGTTGGGGTCGTCGAACAGCAGCCGGACCGGGATGTTTCGAAGCTTGGCTCCTGGCGCCGATTCGCCGTCCTTGCCACCGCGCTTGCGCAAGGCTGCGTCCAGCGGATGCAGCATCCATCCCTCTCGAAGCTGAACCTGCGTTGTGATGGTGAACTCGTCGTCCTTCTCCGGCAACCGTCGGCCGTCCTTGACGACAACCTTGCCGATGCTGATGCGCCCCACCACTGGGGGCGTCAGCGTCAATCCTTTGAGCATGTGTTTCTCCTGAATTCGGGTGTGTGCCCGCCCCTTCGATCCGCATGGGGCGAGCCGTCTGTGAAGCCCCCGCGGCAAGGGGCATGGCACCGGATCGATGGATCCGGTGGGGCGCGTCGAGCGCCATCGAGTCAGTGCGAACGCGCGTGGTCGCGTCACGTATAGCGATACAGCGGGTCTTCCTCGGTCCGGGCACGGCAGGTCCACCCCAGCACGAAGCCGAAGATGACCCCGGCAAGAAGCACCAGTGAGAACGCCTGGACGTACTCCAGCGGTCCTGGTCCGAGGGTCACGGCATACCCTCCGGCTTGAATACGTCCGGCAAGTCGACCTCTGCCGATCCCTCTTGGACCTTGACCGTGAACCGTCGCGATCCCGACCGCGAGACCCGGTAGGCCGCCGCGATCGCTGGCTGTTCCCGCGCCAGACGTTCCGTGTCGAGGGTCATGGCATCCTTGCTGCGCTTCCAACGCACCTCGCCGCCGTCGAACCGCGCGGCCGAGGCGTCTCCCATGCATTGCTGGATGCGCTGCTTGACCTGTCCCTCGCGCGCGGCGGTGTCGGCGAGCACCTGGCGTAGCGCCAGCAGATCCGAGAATGCGGCCGACATTGCCAGGTCCTGCCGGAGGTTCAACACCTGCCCGTTGTCGCGGGGCCAAAGTGCGCGCAACGCAACATCCGAGGATTCCGAGCCGTCGGCGGGCGGCGCGGTATCAGTCTCGACGTATCGCCAGAACCGGCGCTCCAGCTCGACCAGCTGCGCGATCATGGCATCGTCGCGCTCGATGCGATGGACGCGCAGTTCCTGCCCGCAGATCAGTACCGCCACGTCCGCCGCCCGCTTCCCGGTGACGGCAAGCTGGTGCAGAACCTGAAGCTGAACATACTCTGGAACACCGTCCTCCCACAGGCGGGCTCCGTGGTACCCCGCCGTTTTGCACTCCAGCAACTGGACGTCTGGCGAACCGACGACCTCACGGTCGATGTTCGCCAGCATCCAAGGCTCCTGCGGGTGTTGCAGCACGGCGTTGATCCGTCGCACCCGCAGGCCCGTGCGACGCGTGTAGTGCGCAGCGACGATCGGCTCCAGTAAGGTGCCCCAGTACATGGGGCTGGCCTCATCGAGGGGGTCAACGTAGGGCAGACCGCCGTCGCGGTCGGTCTTTTCCATCCACAGCGCCAGCGGCGATTTATACGGGTGGAGGCCAAGGGCGGCCCCGGCATCCGAGCTGCCGATGCCGCGCTTGCGGACATCGAGCCATTCGTCACGGTTCAGGTTCGCCGTCCTGACCAGCTTCAGCGCTGGTCGCGGCCTGACCGGCGCGCGGCCGGCCTTCATTGCTTCCGACATGCGGATTCCTTTCTTCGAGTTGATGAGGTCTGTCGGACACCCCAGAAGCACAAAACCCCGGCTCCTTGTGGGGGCCGGGGTTTGTGCCGTTGGGGTGAGATCGGTGTCATGACGCGAGCTGCATGGCCGCGTCCAAGGCGCGCTGCTTGAGACCGGAGCCTTGACCGAACCAGGCGCTATCGAGGCGGTATTCCTGATTTCGAGCTCGGCGTTCGTGATCGACGAACTCGGTCACGGCGTTGAGCAGCCCCCAGGCTGTACCTTTCGCAGAGGTGAGTTCGGAACCGCGGCCACGGCCGTCGTACAGTTCCTGCACTTTCTTCAACGCACGTTCGTTCGCGAGGCCCTGGACCTCGACCTGCGCGTCTGGCTGACACATGACACGCAGGAAGTAGTTCATCGCCTCATGGCTCTTCACCTTCCGTTCGGTGAGCGTCTTCAGGCGGTACATGAAGCCATCCCAACTGGAAACGGCGATGCCGAGTTGCTTCTTGACGGCCTGCGGGTCGAAGGTCGTGCTGTGCGGCACCCGCACTGCGTTGCTGGCGCCGTTGAGCGCGATCGACAGCGTGTTGTTGCAGACGACCCGGATGGTCGTCGGCGTGGCCGTGGTCGCGAGGGATCCGTCACACGAGGTGGCGAGCAGGATATAGCCCTTTACGGTGTCATTGCCCTTGAGATTGCTCTCCTTGCCAGTACGGGCGAGCGCCCAGAACTTCTTTCCGGCCTTGAGAACGCCAGCGGTTTCGAGCTCGAAGCCGGAAACCTCGGACAAGTCGCGGTAGAACTCCAGCACCGCCTTGGGTTGCACGACTTGATAGCGATTGCTGACGACCGACAGCGGTGCCTTGGTGTCGCTGCGGTAAAGGACCTTCTGGTCTTCGAATGTCATGATCGAGCCGAGAGCGCCAGCCTGTTCCGCCATGAACCGGACGGGCGTCTCACGGATGGTCCAGTCCATGCCTGCTTCGCGAGCCCAGACTTCGAGGGGTTGCTTTGGGGGAAGTTGGTTGCCGAGGTCATGCCAAGGTGTTTGGCCGACGTAGGCCATTTGTTCGATGAGATGTGCCATGAGGGGATTTCCTTTCTTGAGAGGGGTGAATGGAGGCAGAGGAGGCAGGGAAGGGGAGGGAAGAAGACGTACTCAACGGCGAGCGTCGTGAAAGGTGCGACCACAAGCGAGACAGGCGCGGTTGTGCAGAATTGAGTCATCGACGGCCTCTCCGAGTGCTGTGCCAACGGCACACCCTGCGATCGCGCCAGTGATCCCTCCCAGCACCGCTCCGGCCACGAGGCCGAAGGGCATGGCCGTCTTGCTCGTGGAAGCGGCCAGCGTCGCACCAATCTCTGCGCCATTAATGGCGCCCGACAACGCGCCGGAAATCCCACTGGCCGCGCCAGAGATGGTCCCGATGAGCGCGCCGGCCTTCTTGCCGACAGCGCGCGACGCGATACTTCCGCATTGACAGGCTGGACAGGGAGGCACTGAAAGACCCGCCATCGTCTCTCGTTGATGGCATGGGTGGTCATAGGGCGGGGAGATGAAATCGTTTTCCATAAAGTCGTCGAGCG
>CAIQMJ010000502.1 GCA_903872875.1 uncultured Variovorax sp. | reverse complement strand
GGCTGCCCCGGCAGCAGCCTGATCCGGGAAGCCGATACGAAGAGATTTCGCCGCTGCCTGTGCCGCAAGGAGCAGACAACGGTGGGATGAAGAAGTGTCTCGGGGCCAACAAGTCTGTGGAGTTTCCGCAGCGCCTCACGAGCACAAATTAAAGGAGCATGAACATGCCCAAAATGAAGACCAAGAGCAGCGCGAAAAAACGTTTCCGCGTTCGTCCAGGTGGCACCGTCAAGCGCGGTCAAGCCTTCAAGCGTCACATCCTGACCAAGAAGACCACCAAGAACAAGCGCCACCTGCGTGGTGCCGTGGCAGTCCATGAAACCAACATGGTTTCGATGGCCGCCATGATGCCCGGCCGTGGCATTTAACAAGACGAACAAGGAGTAAACACATGCCTCGCGTCAAACGTGGTGTAACGGCTCGCGCCCGCCACAAGAAAGTTCTCGCACTCGCCAAGGGTTTCCGCGGTCGCCGCGGCAACGTCTTCCGCATCGCCAAACAGGCGGTGATGAAGGCGGGTCAATATGCCTATCGTGACCGCCGCACCAAGAAGCGCGTGTTCCGTCAGTTGTGGATTGCGCGTATCAACGCCGCTTCCCGCGAACTGGGCATGACCTACAGCCAGTTCGCCAACGGCATCCGCAAGGCCGGTATCGAAATCGACCGCAAGGTGCTGGCCGATATCGCCGTGCATGACAAGGCCGCTTTTGCCGGCATCGTGGAGCAGGTCAGGGCCAAGCTGGCCGCTTGATTCTGCACAGCGGGCGGGTTCGTTCCTGGACGAGCCTGCCTGCGCCCACGGTACAAGGGCTGGCGCTTGAAAGAGCCCAGCCCTTTTTTCATGGCCCCGGCCATTCCCCATTTCCCCGAAGCATTGTCATGAACGAGTTGGACACCCTGGTCGACAACGCCCGCGCCGCATTCGCGCAAGCCAAGGCTCCGGCCGATCTCGAGAACGCGAAGGCGCAGTTCCTCGGCAAGTCCGGCCGCGTCACCGAATTCATGAAAGGCATGGCGCAGCTCAGCGTGGAGGAGAAGAAGTCCCGCGGCGCCGCCATCAACCTCGTCAAGCAGAGCATCGAGGCCGCGCTGAACGAGCGCCGCCAGCAACTGGCCGACGAAGAGCTGGCGGTCCAATTGCGCGCCGAGTCGCTCGACGTCACGCTGCCCGGACGCCGCCAGGTCGGCGGTGGCCTGCACCCGGTCAGCCGCACCATGGAGCGAATCGAAGCGATCTTCTCCAGCATGGGCTTCGACGTGGCCGACGGCCCCGAGATCGAGAGCGACTGGCACAGCTTCACCTCGCTCAACAACCCGCCGAACCATCCGGCGCGGTCGATGCAGGACACCTTCTACGTCGACATCAACGGCGACGATGGCGTGCCCTACAACCTTCGCCCGCACACCAGCCCGATGCAGGTGCGCTACGCCCACCAGCACATCAAGAAGCATGCGGCCGCCTTCGAGGCTGCTGCCGCCGACGCCACCGGCACGGTGAAGGCGCCCGAGATCCGCGTGATCGCGCCGGGCCGCACCTACCGTGTCGACAGCGACGCCACCCATTCGCCGATGTTCCATCAGTGCGAAGGCCTGTGGCTGGGCGAGAACGTGAGCTTCAAGGATCTGAAGGTCGTGTTCACCGATTTCTGCCGCACCTTCTTCGAGAGCGACGATCTGGTGCTGCGCTTCCGTCCGAGCTTCTTCCCCTTCACCGAGCCGAGTGCCGAGATCGACATCCAGTTCCAGAGCGGCCCGCTGGCTGGCCGCTGGCTCGAAGTCGCCGGCTCCGGCCAAGTGCATCCGAACGTGGTGCGCAACATGGGGCTGGACCCCGAGCGCTACATCGGTTTCGCCTTCGGCATGGGCCCGGATCGGCTCACCATGCTCCGCTACGGCGTGAACGACCTGCGACTGTTCTTCGACGGCGACCTGCGCTTCCTGTCGCAGTTCCAGTGACCCGACAACAGCTGTAACAGTCCAACAACGAGAACAGAAGATGCAATTCCCCGAGTCCTGGTTGCGCGAGTTCTGCAACCCGCCGTTGTCGAGTGCCGAGTTGGCCGAAACCCTCACGATGGGTGGCTTCGAAGTCGAAGAGCGCCGGCCCGTCGCGCCGCCGTTCACGAAGATCGTCGTCGGCGAGATCAAGGAGGCCGTCCAGCATCCGAATGCCGATCGCCTGCGCGTGTGCCAGGTCGACGTTGGCCAGGGCGCGCTGCTGAACATCGTCTGCGGCGCACCCAATGCGCGCGTCGGCATCAAGGTTCCGTGCGCGCTGGTCGGTGCCGAGCTGCCGCCGGGCGACGACGGCAAGCCTTTCCTCATCAAGCTCGGCAAGCTGCGCGGCGTCGAGAGCCAGGGCATGCTGTGCTCGGCGCGCGAGCTGAAGCTGAGCGATGACCATGGCGGCCTGCTCGAACTCGCGGTCGATGCGCCGATCGGCGCCGATGTGCGCGAAGTGCTCGCGCTCGACGACGCGCTGCTCACACTCAAGCTCACGCCGAACCTGGCGCACGGCCTGAGCGTCTACGGCATTGCGCGCGAACTGTCGGCCTTGACTGGCGCGCCGCTGAAGACGCCGGTCATTGCCGCAGTCCCGGCGACGCAATCCGATACGCTGCCTGTCAAGGTCGAAGCGCCCGAACTCTGCGGCCGTTTCTCCGGCCGCATCGTGCGCGCGGCGAATACCCAGGCGGCGACGCCCGCATGGCTGGTCGACCGGCTGGCGCGCTGCGGCCAGCGCAGTGTGTCGCCGCTGGTCGACATCTCGAACTACGTGATGTTCGAGTACGGCCAGCCGACCCACATCTTCGATCTGGACAAGATCCATGGCGGCCTGACGGTGCGCTGGGGCCGGCCGGGCGAACAGCTCAAGCTGCTCAACGGCAACACCGTGACCGTCGACGAGAAGGTCGGCGTGATCGCCGACGAACGCGAGGTCGAGTCGCTCGCCGGCATCATGGGTGGCGACGCGACGGCTGTGTCGGACGACACGAAGAACATTTATGTCGAGGCGGCGTTCTGGTGGCCCGAAGCGATCCAGGGCCGTTCGCGCCGCTTCAACTTCTCGACCGATGCAGGGCATCGCTACGAGCGTGGTGTCGACCCAAGCCGGACTGTCGAGATCATCGAACGCATCACGCAGCTGATCCTGCAGATCTGCGGCGGCGATGCCGGTCCGGTGACCGACCAGACCCTGCGCCTGCCCGAAGCCAAGCCCGTCACGCTGCGCGTTGCACGCGCTGCCCGCGTGATCGGCATGCCGGTCACGCAGGCGCAGTGCGTGGACGTGCTGCGCCGCCTGGGCCTGCCGATCGAGGGCCTGTCCGACGCCGAGCCGGCCGCGGCTCAGGTGGTGTGCCTGACCTCGCCGCTGGGCATCGAGTTCGCGCTGGTCGAGGCCGGCGCCCAGACCATCTCCGGCCGCCTGTCGGGACAGCCGGCGGCGGTTTGGCTGGCGGTGCTGCTGCATGGCGAAGCGACGCTGGTCACCGACGAGCTGGCCGTCAGCGTCGCGACCGGCGACATCGCCTTCGGCCCCACGGGCCAGGCGGCCGCCTTGCGGCTGGATACCCGCGTGCGGCTGCTGTTCGTCCGAGCGCCACGGGTCGCGCTGGATCACCGCCTGATCCGGCCCTTCAACCTGCGGGTCGGCTGGCTGGACGGCTCGAAGGGCGTGCCGCGCATCTTGTCGGACCTGCTGCGGGGCACGGCCGAGGAACTGGAAAATCTGTCGGTCGACCAGCTGCGGCCCGTGGACTTGGCCCTGACCGAATTCCTGGCCCAGTGCCTGATCGAACAGGGCGCGGGTGCGTCCGACATCTTCGATCCTTCGGCCCCCACGGCGCATCTGCAGCGCCTGTGCCAGACCATCGAGACCCTGCTGCCGGACCCGGACCTCTCCCTTAGACGCGTCGCGGACGAAGAGGGGGTCTCGCCGCGATATGTCCAGAAGCTGTTCGCCTCGGCCAACGAGACCTTCAGCCACTATCTGCGCTCGCGCC
>CAIQMJ010000501.1 GCA_903872875.1 uncultured Variovorax sp. | reverse complement strand
TGGCTACGAACCAAGGGGTCGTGGGTTCAATTCCTGCCAGCCGCACCATATGGATACCCCCAGAATCGCAAGGTTCTGGGGGTTTTTCATTTTCCACCTGCGTAACTTTCTGCGTAACTCTCGTCACGCAGGTCCTCACGCCCTATCCGTTGACCACCCTCAGGACCGTTGTCCTGTCGCGCGTGGTGCTCGCCTTGTTTGCCTCTCCGACCAGACGTTCGATCGTCGCCGTTGCATAGTGCTGCGGCATACCCTCGATCGCGTGACCCAGTAACAGCGCCCTGTCTTCCTCGGCCACACCCGCGTCGCGCAGCCGCTGGGCGAATGTGTGGCGGAGGTCATGGACTCGCATTTTGTCGAGGCCTACCGTCTCTCGCGCGAGCTGAAATGCAGTGTTGTTCATCGTCTGGATCGGCTGATAGGCCATTGCTGGCTCGCGATCGAAATTCTTCACGCGCTCCCGCCGATACACAAATACGAACTCCGGGTGCCGCCCTCGGCAACCCTCCACCACCTTCCAGGCGATGTCATTCAAGATGAGCACGTGAGCGCGCTTTCCCTTGAACTCCTCCGCCGGGATGACGAACACGCTGCGTCCCAGCTCTGGGATCTCTCTTTCCCATGACCACTGGAGCCGACACACGTTGTCGTCTCGGGCTCCAGTGTTCACCGCAAACGACACCATTTCCCGCAGATGGCTTGGCAGAACCATCATCAAGACAGTCTGCTGTTGCCAGCTGATCGGATACGGCGGCCTTCGCGTTGCCCGCTCATCGAGCATTTCTATAAGTGGACTGCTTGCAAGCCAAGGCCGCCCCTCCGATCGCCAGACGCGCGCCGCGCGATTCAGCACCGTGCGGACCACTTCCAGCGATCGATTGATGGTCGATGGCTTCACGCCGTCTTCGTCTCGATCGTCCTTGAACGCCTCCAGCGACTCGTTACATACGTCAGTAAGAACTAACTTTCCAATGTATGGAAGCAAGATCCTGATGTGATAACTGATGGTGTCCAGCGAGCGCGCCTGCCGCTTCGCACATTCCATCAGGTATTTTTGCGCAGCAGCTGCGAACAGTTGCGCATCGCCTCGTCGAAGTTCACATTCCCGCTCGGCGTCGATCGCCGCTTGGCGCTCCCGGAGCCACCCCTCGGCTGAGTCTTGTGAGACCTTGCCAAGCCGCTCGAAGATCCGCTCCCCTCTGTATCTCTTGTCAACGCTCCGCTCGCCGTCAGCGGCGAGCTGAATGCCCTTTGTCCTGGTTCGCATTTCAATGCTCCTTTCCCGTTACGACCAGGGCGCCCACGGCTCTCAATATACAGATCCGCCCAAGCGTCCAGCTCAAGGCGATCGAAGGCGATACCGCGAATGCCGATTGGCACTTCAGTGAGCAAGGGGCGAACTTCAGCGTCGAAGCGGTTGCGATCCATGCCGAGGTATGCGGGTGCATCGCGGTATCGGATAAGCCTTGGAATCAAGCAGCACCTCCCGCGACGCTGATCGCGACTGCTACGTTGCGCACCCAGATCGGCGTGCAGCCGAGCGCGAATGTCTCGCCCGACCAGGCCAGCAGCAGCGTGCGGCCCATTTCTTCGCCGATCGCTTCGGCTGCACGGGGCGGAACAGCATTGCCTATGCGCTCGCGCCATGCCTGATCGCTCAGGCCATCAAGTTCAAGCTCTTCCTCGGGCTCGACCAGCGATTGCAGGGCGGCGAGCTCGAACGTGGTGAAAGGCCGGTGCCAGGTGCCGTCGATCGATTGAATACGGCACACCAGCTTTTCGGCGGCGGCGGGCATTGCGATCCAGCCGGATTGCGGTGCTGCAGCTGGCCTCGGGTCGGCGACGCTCCAGCGGCCGTTGTCGTGGCCTGCGGCGGCGCTGACGGCGCCCGCAGGCTCAGACCAAGGCGTGACGCCGTAGTGCCCAGCGGTCAGATAGTTGTCGCCCTTCGCACGCTGGATGCCGCTGCGCGGGTCAGCTACGGCGAAAGCACCCTGGCCGGTGGTGCTTCCGCTGATGACCGTGCCCGCGGCTTCGTCGAAGCGTGTGACGGCGTACTTCCCGAAGCTGGGCCCGGCGCGACGCGGGTCGGCAACGCACTGGCCTGTGCCGTGCGCGCTGGTGACGGCACCGCCGGCCTGCGACCACGGCACGATGCGGAACTCGTTGTTGTGCTTCTGCAGCCCGCCATGCCGGGGATCTGCGACGGCGTAGGCGCCCATGTCGTCGCCGCCGATCACGGTGCCCGTACTGCCTGCCCAATGCGACACCGGGTACTTCGAGAACAGCTTGCCCTCGCGCGCTGGCCGCGGGTCGGCAACGCTGTATCCGCCCTGGCCAGGATTCTGTTGACCGCCGATCGTGCCGGTGTGGGCGTCCCAGCGCCGCACGCCATAGGCCTGACCATCGCTCCATTTGCTCGATTGGGCGAAGCGTGGGTCTGCGATCGAGAACGCTCCGTTGCTCGGCGACGAGCGGCCCGCCACCGTACCTGTTGGCTCGCTCCAGTTGCGGACGCCGAGATAGCCATGGTGGTATTCGGGCACCACGAGGAAGTCACGCAGGTGGCCGTTGTCGACGGCGAGCTTGTTCAGGCTGCGCCAGTCGGAGCCCGCCTCGACGAACGCGAGGCGCACCCAGGTTTTCCACTGCAGCGCTGGGATGCGATGCATCGGACCGGCCCGCAGGTCGCCCGGCACCGGCATGCGGCCCAGGACATCGCCCACAGCGCGCAGCGCGCGTTTCGGCGGCTCGTACAGGAACGGGGGGACCTTCTCGAGGTGGCGGGCGACCAGAAGGAAGCGCTTGCGGCTCTGGCCCAGGCCACCCAGCTCACCGCAGTCGTGCGTGGTCTCGGAGACGACATAGCCGTAGCTGCGGAGGAGCGCGGTGATCTGGTCTAGCAGGTGCCGCCCGCGCGTCGCGATCCTCGGGACGTTCTCGAAGAGCAGCAGCTCGACGGGGTCATCCTTGTAGGCTTCCAGCAGCAGCCAGATGCCGCGCAGCGTGAGCCGGTTGAGCGCCTGGTACTTGTCGGTCTTGCTCTTGCCCTCGGACAACAGACCGCTGAAGCCCTTGCACGGGGCGGAGAGGAACACGATGTGCGGCCGCTGGTGGTGGAACGCGGCGTGGATCTCGGCGGTGCCAGCTTCGCGCCATTCCGGGCCGGGCTCGCGGCCGTGGAATGCGACGTACTGGCTCCGATCGAAGAGGTCGAGCACGGTGCCCTGCACGCCAGCGGCGCGTGTGAAATCGCGGATGGCTGCTGCATCGTTGTCGATGCCGCCAACGCAGCGCATGCGGCCCTGCAGCGTGCCGATCGATGGGCGGGCACGGTTGAAGCCCTTAGCGCCGCCGCCGAGCCCACAGAACAGGTGCCCGTGGCGGATCTCGCGCGTGTGATGGGTAGCGATCATTGATTGAGGCCTTCGGTGGAGTTGGAATACAGCTCGGCGCCGGCTACGTCTGAAAGACGCGCCTGGCCGTCGCGGATGCGGGCCGCCAGCCAGTCGGCGCCCGTGATGAGGTCGAGCCCCTGGCTCGGGTAGGTCGTGAAGAGCGCGAGGGACTCGTTGCACGCCTGATCGATGGTGGGTGCCTGGCTGCCCTGCCAAGTGCCTCCGTCCACGCTCATCGCGATGACGGTGCGCAGGGCGGCGTGGAGACGCTTCGCGTCTGGCGTGCCGGGCTGCACCTGGGCGGCGATCTCGGCGCCGATGCCCAGCATCCAGCCCAGGTGGGACAGCAGCTCGGCATTCGGAGTGTTGTCCTCAGCCATATAGATGGCAATGCTCACCGTCGTCATGTGGCTGTGCATGCGCTGCAGCGCGACCGCTGCGGCGACCCGGTTGCCGCGTGCCAGTTCGGTGCGCGTGAGTGCCTGGTGCCGGCGCTTGACCTGTTGATTGCGTGCCATGGCCGGTCTAGAACGGAATGTCGTCGCCGTCGACGGGACGAGTGGGCTTCACAGGCATCAGCCGTCTGACCATGTCAGTTCGCAGGGCCATGCCGTTCAGGTTGACGTGGGTGGCGGTGGGAACCGACACCGTCACGTGCGTCACCTCGAGGAGGGCAAAGTTCGCCGAGGGATACCGTGCGGCCAGGCGCAAAACTTCCCGTTCGGCAGCGGGGCGGCTCATCTGAAGCACTGTCGGCCGGCTGCCTTGCGGAATGCGCAGCGGCTGCTCGGACCGCGCCAGTGCTTCGTCACCGACATGCGCCGATGGCCAGTTGCCGAAGTCCGTGAGGTCGAGGATGAGGAAGAGCTCAATCACGACTGGACCTCCGCGCACAGCGCAGCGACCGGAGGGAGTGCAAGCACGGTCTCGCGCAGCGAGTCCAGGCTGTGGTCATTGCAGAGGTCGAAATCGGCGCCGAGGATGTAGCGCTCGCTGGTGTGCGTCGCCGTTTCGCTCTGCAGCTCGCTCGCACGCTGGCTGTGGACGCGGACGATATGCAGCCGGGCACCCAGCGCCGCCAGGGCGGCGACCTCGACCGGATCACGCAGATCCGTGATTGCGAATCGCCGGAAGCCGAGGGACGCTTCCCGGCAGAGCCAGCGCACCACGATGTCGGCGTAGTAGGTCGGCCGGTACCGGCGTTGGTAGGTCGCCCACTGCTGAAGCACCCAGCGCGGGCTCCGCGGCTCGTGGAGGCTTTCGCCGCTTTCGAAGCACCACGACACGAATGCCGGCTCGTTGCACATGCCCACCGCCAGGGCGGGCAGCGGCAGTTCCTTGGTGGGCCGGTGCGTCAGCATGCGCTCGTCGATGCGCCAGACCTTCGAGATTTCCAGCCGCAGAGCGTCTGCAAAGGCTATCGACTGGAACCTGCAGTGGTTCACCAGCACGGCCGCGGCGCTGTCCTTGCCCGTCCCGGGCTTGCCGGTGAAAGCAACGATCGACGCGGCGCGGAGGGTTGCCTTGCCTGCCTGGCGCGGCGACTCGAGATACACGCGGTTCACGCTGGCACCTCGCTGCTCGGCTGTGCCTGTTCGGTGGCTTTCATGTCCGCAAACTTCACGCCGCAGAACGGGCAGAAGCTGAACACCATCGTCTGGGCGCTCGATCGCGGGCGCCTCAAACCGGCGCGGGACGTGCGCACGGCCGTGAGCCGAATCGGCATGGAAGGCCGAATCACGATGCTGTTTGCGGTCAGGCCGAGTGCGTACCCTTGCAGTTCAACGGCATGGCCTTCGGCGTCGGGTTCAGCCTGAATGAAGCGCTCGAGGAGCTTGGCCTCGATCTCGGATTTGCAATTGCAGTTGCTCACGATGGTCCTTGTGGAGGGGAAAGGTCAGTCGTCATCGCGCTCGCCGGAAGCGGCGCGCTTGCGATCGAAGAGGTCCGGGGCGGGCCTGGATGGCCAGGACGCACGGGAAGGGCGGGCGGGTGCCGGTGGCAGCTGGCCGGCGGCAGTGGGATGCTTGGCAGCGAGGCGCACCATGCGGCTACGAGCCGGATCTCTCATCACGACGTCGAAGGCCTCCGACCAGCCGAAGCGGCGCGCCATGCGCTCGCATGCTTCGCGCAGTAGCTGATCGGTGGGCTCGACGGCGTGCGGCATGGCGCGTGCAGCTCAGGCCCAGCCGGGCATGTCGAGATGCCGCGCGTTCGGCCCGCAGGAGCCGTGTGCCGCGCGTGCGACGTCCAGCGCCTGCGGCCCGCCGGCGAGCCGGGCGGCGTCGCTGTTGCACAGCAGGCGACCGGCGCGGGCGATCGAGTGGGAGCACAGCTCACAGGCGCGGAATGTGCTGATCAGCGGGCGCGCCATGGCGCGGCTGTGGCCGGCGCAGGCAGGGGAGGCGATCACGAGCGGGATGGCCGCGCGCTGAGCCGCTGGGCGGACGAGATCCACGCCGATCACTTCACACCTCGCGTGGGCAGCGGGATGACGGTGCCGAGGTCGAGGCCCTGCTGACGGCCTTCCGCGGCGCGCTTGGCTTCCGCCGCCTGCTCGCGCTTCACGCGGGCGAACGTCTTGCGGATGTCGCTGTTGTCGCGGTTCTGGTACTTGAAGCCCTTGTCGCCCAAGCCACGCGACGGGAAAACGATGCTTGGCCCGGTGCTCATGCCAGCCTCCGCACGCTGAGCACCTTGACGCCGCCGAAGCGGTCGAAGGCGATGTCTTCGGCCGCGGCGCAGGACGCCGCGATCTGGGTGTAGCGGTGGAGGACGCCGTCCGCGTCGATCACCTTCACGTTGTAGGCATGCATGGGTCAGGACTCCTGCAGTTGCTGGTGGGTGGAAAAGGGAGCGGCCTCGACGCGATCGACCAAGTGGCCGGTGGTGGTCTCGGCGAGCAGCCGGGCGGCGTCGGCATCGCGCGCGCGCAGCTGGATGAACATCGCGAGCGGCGCTTGGCCGGGCACGGTGCAGCGGTAGTGGCAGCGGAATGACCGCGATGGGGTGACGTGCACGGCGGTCATCCCTGGCACCAGCGGTGGACGGCGCAGAGCGCGCGGCACAGGCAGATGAACGCGAGCGCAGCGGCGCCCACGGATGAGGCCAGCAGCACGGCCTCCAAGATGAAGTGCATGGGGGTGTGCTCCATAGTTAGGCCCTGCGGCCCGGTCGCTCGAAAACCCAGCAATGGACCGTCTTGTGGACGGTCTTCGACGGCGCGTCTTCGCTGTCTTCAATGCGGGTGCGGATACCGCTGTTCACCGACTTGATGTCGAGGAAACGGCGTGTCTTGCTGGTGCGAAGCACCTTTTTGAGGTCGGCAAGCAGGGGCACCTGTTGGCGGTGCGCGCTGGCCTTCTCAACGAACTCGTTGAGGTTGACGGCGATCTGCTGCTCGTCGCGGCTGTGGTTGAGCAGGGGGCGGTCGAAATGCTTGCCGCTGACCGAGGTGTAGCCCAGCGCGTCGAGGTAGTCGAAGGACTCCCAGAACTCCTGCACCAGCGGGTGATCGGCGTTGATGGAGGCCTGCCTCTCGCGAGCCATGGCGACGATCTGCGCCTTGACCTGGCCGAACTGCTCGTCGTTGATCTTCACGACGCCGCGCAGTGCCGAAACGATCGACAGGAGCTGGGCGTGGTTCTTCGCGATCCGCGGCTTGTGGATGCCGTCTGTCGCGAGCAGGGTGCGGATGTTCTCGTCGTGCGTCGAAGTGATGACCTTCATCACCTCGGCTTCCTGCCGCACCGCTGCCAGGATGAAGCCGCTGACGTTGTCGATGTCGACCTTCTCCAGCGCCTTCGCGCTTTCGTAGCTGATCGGCGTGAACCCCCGTGTGTCGAAGGTCATGTGGCAGATCCGTTCCATGATGGCCTGCGAGGCCTGGACCTGGTTGTTCTGGCTGATGACGATCGACGCGCGGAAAGGCGGGTCATAGGTCTCGTTGCCGCCGGTCTTCACGCCGGTGGTGCGAATGCTGTTGCCGTTGTAGGCGTCCTTGAGCTCGTCCCAGTCGAAGCTCTTCACGTGCGACTGGCGGTTCGGTGCTCCGGTGGGTTGGGCTTGTGATGAGGGTACGGATCAGCAGTCGGTCAGCTGCTGTTGTTTGCCGTTGCCACCGGTGGCAGGCGGGCGCTGGCTGTGCTTGCCGGCTTCGGTCGTGTCGATCAAGTCGAACTTCTTCTGCAGCTCGGTGTGGGCCGTCTGCAGGGTGTTGAAGTCCTTCGTCAGCTTGGCGATGGCTCCGGCGTCAGTGGTGCGCTGGTCGGCCAGCGTGCCGAAGGCGTCGGCCATGTTGCCGACAGCCTCCATGACCTCTCCCAGCTCGCCGTCGTTCTTCTTGAAGCGGCCGGTGAATCTGCCGATCGTCTCGCGCATGGCCTTGAGGGCGGCGCTCGCCTTGCCGTCGTCGGCCGGCGTCTCGTCCTCGAATTCGAGTTCCACCTCGACCGCTTCAGAGAACAGGTTGTCGGCCGCTTGCTTCTTCGACTTGAAGGGGCTGGCGTTCGGGTGCTGCGACGCAAAGCTCAGGATCTCGGTCCCCAGGCTGGCCGGACTGTCCGTGACGCCCAGGCCGACGAGGTAGGCCTGGCCGCTGTCGCCGAACTTCGGGTTGATCTCCATCGAGGTGTAGATCTTCTGGCGGTCCTTGGTCATGCTCACGAGGGCCGGCGTCGGGTCGATCTGCGCAAACAGTGCCATCTTCTTCTTGCCGTCGAGGTCGATCTCTTCGGACTTCAGCGCCGTGACGTCGCCGTAGGCCTTGAACGGGCTGTCGGGGAGGGTGCCGCGGATGTGCTCCAGCCAGATGCGGGCGCCGTACTTCGCGGGGTTGAAGTTCGCAGCCATCTGCTGGAGCCAGCTGCGCTCGATGGTTCGGCCATCGGTGGTTGCGCCTTCGACGGCGACGCGGAAGAACTTGGATTTGGGCATGTTGAGGGCGACGTTGTGCAGTGGTGGCTGCATGGTCGCTGCGCTCGTGCGATGTCTCAACGACTGGCGTGATGGCTGAGCGCGTGCAATCACGGCGGCCCTCGCGCGCGCGTATGCCGGTCCATACCCTCGGGCGCATGCCTCGCACCGCAGTCGCTGAAGCGATCGAACCGCAACCCGTCGTCGAGCGACGAATCAGTGCCCGCCACCTCTATTGGCAGGGGTGGCGGCTGTCATCGATCGCGGAATTCCTGCGCATCCCGCGGTCAACGATTCAGGGCTGGAAGGATGCCGAGAAGTGGGACGAGGCGCAACCTGTGCAACGCGTCGAGGGCGCGCTCGAGTCGCGCCTGGTGCAGCTGATCGCGAAGGACAGCAAGACCGGCGGCGACTTCAAGGAGATCGACCTGCTGGGCCGCCAGATGGAGCGCCTGGCCCGCATCGGCAAGTACAGCGAGACCGGCAAGGAGGGCGACCTCAACCCGGAGCTGGCGAAGCGCAACTCCGGCCCGAAGAAGAAGCCTCGTCGCAACGAGTTCGACGATGACCAGATCGAACAGATCGAGTCGGCGTTTCACGATGCCAACTTCGGGCACCAGAAGATCTGGTTCCGAAACGGCCACGAGCGCACGCGCATGGTGCTCAAGAGCCGGCAGATCGGCGCCACCTGGTACTTCGCCCGCGAGGCGCTGATCGACGCGATCAAGACCGGACGCAATCAGATCTTCCTTTCAGCCAGCAAGGCGCAGGCGCACATCTTCAAGCAGTACATCATCCAGTTCGCGCACGAGGCCTGCGGCGTGGAGCTGTCGGGCGATCCGATCGTGCTGGGCAACGGCGCCACCATCTATTTCCTCGGCACGAACGCGCGCACGGCCCAGGGCTACCACGGCAATTTCTACTTCGACGAGTTCTTCTGGACCCATCGGTTCGAGGAGTTGAACAAGGTCGCCAGCGCGATGGCGATGCACAAGATGTGGCGGCGGACTTACTTCAGCACGCCGTCGAGCATCCAGCACGAAGCCTACGCGCTGTGGAGCGGCGACAAGTTCAACCGACGCCGCCCGAAGGATCAGCGAGTTGCGCTCGACCTGTCGCACGACCGCCTTGCCGGTGGCTTCACAGGCGAGGACAAGGTCTGGCGAAATATCGTCAACATCATCGATGCGATGAACGGAGGGTGCGACCTCTTCGACATCGATGAGCTGCGCCTGGAATACAACCCGGACGAGTTCGAGAACCTGCTGATGTGCGGGTTCATCGACGACACGCAGAGCGTGTTCCCCCTGGCCGAGCTGCAGCGGTGCATGGTCGACACGTGGGTCGATTGGGCTGACTTCTACAAACCGCTCGCGCCGCGGCCCTACGGGTACCAGCCGGTCTGGGTGGGCTACGACCCTTCGCACACCGGCGACACGGCCGGCTGCGTGGTCCTCGCGCCGCCGCCGACGCCTGGCGGCAAGTTCCGCGTGCTGGAGCGCTTCCAGTGGCGCGGCCTGGACTTCGAGGCCCAGGCCGAGTCCATCCGCCAGATCACGCTTCGCTACAACGTCACGTTCATCGGCATCGACACGACCGGGCTGGGGCAGGGCGTGTACCAGCTGGTGAGCAAGTTTTTCCCCGCGGCGAAGGCCATCAACTACTCGGTCGACGTGAAGACGCGGCTCGTGCTGAAGGCGAAGAACGTGATCTCCAAGGGCCGGCTCGAGTTCGACTCGAGCTGGGTGGACTTCGCGCATGCCTTCCTGGCCATCCACCGCACGCTGACGGCCAGCGGGCGCAACGTCACGTTCGAGGCCGGCCGCACCGAGAACACTGGCCATGCGGATCTCGCGTGGGCCTGCATGCACGCACTCGACAACGAGCCCCTCGAGGGGCAAACCACCGCGAACCGCGGTTTCATGGAGATTTCCTGATGGACGCACCATCGACCGACCTGGTCACCACTTCGGCCCCGCCGCCCGCGCGCATGGAGGCCTTCTCGTTTGGCGACCCCGAACCGGTGATGGACCGCCGCGCGATCCTCGACTACATCGAGTGCTGGATGAACGGTCGCTGGTACGAGCCGCCGGTGACGCTGCATGGTCTGGCACAGGCCTTCCGCGCGAGCACGCACCACAGCAGCTCGATTTACTTCAAGCGGAACATCATGCTGTCGTGCTTCAAGCCGCACCCACTGCTCGATCGTGCAACTTTCAGCGCGTGGGCGCTGGACTATCTGACCTTCGGCAACGCGTACCTCGAGGGCCGACAGTCACTGACCGGCCGCACCGTGAAGCTGAAGCACTCGCTGGCGAAGTACATGCGCCGCGGCGTCGAGCTGGACACGTACTTCTTCGTGCGCGGCTGGAAGGACGAGCACGAGTTCGCGCCGGGCACGGTCCACCACATGATCGAGCCTGACGTGAATCAGGAGGTCTATGGCCTGCCGGAATATCTCAGCGCGCTGCAGTCGGCCTGGCTCAACGAGAGCGCAACGCTGTTCCGGCGCCGCTACTACAACAATGGCAGCCACGCTGGCTTCATCCTCTACGTGAGCGACCCGGCTCAGTCACAGGAGGACATCGATGCGATGCGCCAGGCGCTGAAGGACAGCAAGGGGCCGGGCAATTTCCGCAACCTGTTCCTCTATTCGCCGTCTGGGAAGAAAGACGGCGTGCAGCTCATTCCGGTGAGCGAGGTCGCGGCGCGCGACGACTTCTTCAACATCAAGAACGTCAGCCGCGATGACGTGCTTGCGGCACATCGCATTCCGCCGCAGCTGCTCGGCATCGTGCCCAGCAACACCGGCGGCTTCGGCGCAGTGTTGCCGGCGGCGCAGGTCTTCGCCCGCAACGAGATCCAGCCGCTGCAGGATCGCTTCCGCGAGGTGAATGAGTGGGTGGGAGAGGAGGTGGTGCGCTTCGATCCGTACGTCGTGGACACCACCCCAGAAAAGCCGGCGCTACCGGCTTAGGTCGGTCATCTCTCCAGCCGCGGCGCTCAGCCGCCGCTGCAGGGGTCGGAGCAGTGCATGAACGCTGCTCGCCTCCACCTTCTTCTCCCCCGCGAGCTGCAACAGCTCGCACAGTGCGTCGAGGCCTGAATCCACCTCGTCCACCACCGTCGCTACGTCGCGCAGTGTCGTCTCCCCCTGTCGCGCTGCGACCGATTTCCCACTCATTCGAAGCCCTTTCCGTGACGCGGGCGGCACGTCATCGCGGCGCTCCCGCCCGCGGTTGACGTTGCCGCCGGCAAGCCGGGGCGCGAGAAGGCGCTGTAGCGCCTCAAACCATCGTGCGGAGGCCAGATGCCTTGTC
>CAIQMJ010000500.1 GCA_903872875.1 uncultured Variovorax sp. | reverse complement strand
GACCTGATCTCGGTGCCGCCTGGCGTCTACCGCGAAGAGATCAACATCGGCGACGAGGACGCGCTCATGTGCGTGATGCTCGGCGCGAAGAGGCCGGTCACGCCGACCTATCCGGCGGACCATCCGCTGGCCAGCATCAAGCGCTGAGCACACCGATGAGCGATGTTGCCGTCGACGCCGACGCGCTGGAGCGCCTGGCCCGTGGCTTTGCGGAGCGCCAGGTCGACGTCGGCCGACGGGGTGCGCAGATCACCGTCCGCGAAAGCGGTCCGCGCGATGGCACTTCAGGCGCGCAGGTGCTGGTCTGCCTGCACGGCATCGGCTCCGGATCCGCGTCGTGGTGGCCCGTGGCCGGCCGGCTCGCGCCGCAAGCACGCGTCATCGCCTGGGATGCGCCGGGCTACGGCACGTCGACGCCGCTCGAATCGTCCACGCCGACGGCGTACGACTACGCCAGCCGCCTGCACGCGCTGCTCGATGCGATGGACATCGGCCGTTGCGTGCTGGTCGGCCATTCGCTCGGTGCCTTTGCGGCGGCGGCCACGGCGCGGGCACTTGGGTCGGAGCGGGTCGCGCGGCTGGTGTTGATCAGCCCGGCACGTGGCTACGGCGGCGCCGACCGCACCGCGCGCAGCGCCGAAGTCCGCAGCGAGCGGCTCGGCACGCTGCAGGCGCTGGGCATTGCCGGCATGGCGGCGCAACGCACCGGGCGGCTGCTGTCCGACGGTGCCGACGCCGAGGCCCGCGCCTGGGTGCGCTGGAACATGGCGCGGCTGAACGACGGCGGCTATCGACAGGCCATCGAGCTGCTATGCGGTGACGACCTGCTGCGCCACCTGCCGCCGCCCGTGCCATGCGAGGTGTTCTGCGGCGCGCTCGACCTCGTCACGCCGCCGTCCGCCTGTGCCGAGATCGCCGCAGCCTGCGGCGTGGCGCTGCAGTCCATTCCGGCCGCCGGCCACGCGTCCTATCTCGAACAGCCGGGGCTCGTCGCCCAGGCTCTGCTGCGCAATGCGCTGATGCCATGAGTGCCACGACCGAAGAAGACTCGCCTGACCGCTATGCCGTGCCTGCGCTCGAAAGGGGCTTGCGCATCCTGAGCGAATTCAGCCGAGAGAACCGCACGCTCTCGGCGCCCGACCTCGCGCGGCGCTTCGACCTGCCGCGCTCCACCGTGTTCCGGCTGCTCAACACGCTGGAAAACATGGGCTTCATCGAGCGGGCCGACGGCGGCCGCGACTACCGGCTCGGCCTGGCCGTGCTGCGCCTGGGCTTCGAATACCTCAATTCGCTCGAGCTGACCGAGCTGGGCCAACCGCTGCTGCGCAGGCTCTGCGACGAGATCCGCTACCCCTGCAACCTGGGCGTGCGCGACGGCCGGTCGATCGTCTACGTCGCCAAGGTGTCGCCGCCGACGCCCTTCAACAGCGCGGTCAGCGTCGGTACCCGCATGCCCGCGCACGCCACCGTGCTCGGCCGCGTGCTGCTGGAGGAGCTCGGCCTGCAGGAACTGCAGGCGCTGTTCCCGGAAGACGCGCTCGAGCGCTTTTCGGACAGCACGCCGCGCACCGTGAGCGCGCTGTTCGACATGGTGCAGGCCGACCGCCAGCGCGGCTACGTGCTGGGCGAGGCCTTCTTCGAATCGCACGTGTCGGCCGTCGCGGCTCCGGTGCGCGACCACACGGGCCACATCGTGGCAGCACTCGGCGCCACCATCACCGCCG
>CAIQMJ010000499.1 GCA_903872875.1 uncultured Variovorax sp. | reverse complement strand
CGTGGGTCGACGGCCAGGTAGAGCATGTCCACCGCGAAATTGAACAGGACGTAGATGGCCGCCACGACGAGCAGCGCGCCCTGGATCACCGGATAGTCGCGGCGCGTGACCGCGGAGACCACGAGGTTGCCCACGCCCGGCAGGCTGAAGACGGTTTCGGTGACCACCGCGCCGGAGATCAGCGAGGCCGCCGTCAACCCGAGCACCGTGATGATCGGGATCAGCGCGTTGCGCAGCGCATGGCGCGCGACGACGCGGAACTCGCCCATGCCCTTGGAGCGCGCCGTGCGCACATACGGGTCGTTCAGCACGTCGAGCATGCTGGCCCGGGTCGAGCGCAGGATGATCGCGCTGGCACCGGCACTCAGGGCGAGCGCCGGCAGCACCAGGTGCGACAGGCGGGTGCCCAATGAAGCGCCCGGTTCGCCGTAGCCCGACACCGGCAGCCAGCCGAGCCAGGCGGCGATGAGCTGGATCAGCAGCAGGCCGAGCCAGAAGCTGGGCACGCTGGCGGCCAGCATGGCGAAGGCCGTCACGCAGCGGTCGAGCAGGCCGTGGCGGCGGTAGGCGGCGAGCACGCCCAGCGGCACCGCGCAGACCGTGGCGATCACCATCGTGAAGAGCGTCAGGAACAGCGTGGGTTCGGCGCGGTCGCGCAGCGCGGTTGCCACCGGCCGGTTCAGGAAGATCGACTGGCCCAGGTCGCCGCTTGCCAACTGCGCGAGGAACATGCCGTACTGCTTCCAGCGCGGCGCGTCGAGCCCGAGGTTCTGGCGCAGCGACGCGATGTCCGCTGCATTGGCATCGGGGCCGAGCATGATCGCCGCCGGATCGCCGGGTGCGATCCGCACGATCACGAACACGATCGTCGCGACGAGGAACAGCACGGCGGCCAGGCCCGCGATGCGTTGGAGGATGTAGCGGATCACGTGGGTTGCTTTTCTGGCTCGGCGGCGGGGCCATTGGCCCGTCGCATGAATGACGCCGTGGACAGGGTCAGTTCTTGTAGGCGTTCCAGAAGAACGGCCACGGCATCGGCGTCAGCCCCTGCAGGCCGTTTGACTTGGCGGCGAGCGAGTTGTAGTCGCCCAGCTTCATCCACGGCGCCTCGTCGTAGACCGCCTTCTGCACATCGGCCCAGAGCTTCACGCGCTTGGCCGGATCGGCCTCGGAGTTCATGGCGTCCACGGCCTTCTTGCGTGCGGGCGTGGACCACCAGCCAGGATAGCTCTCGGACAGCGTCGCGATCAGTGCCGGCTCGGGCAGGAAGGGCGAGGCCGTCACGAACATGTCCCACAGCTCCGGGTTCACGCGGCGCTGGAACAGCGTGGCGCCGTCGACCACCTGCAGGTCGACCTTGAAGCCCGCCGCCTTCAGGTATTCGCTCGCGACCAGGGTCTGCTGGTAGAAGCTCTCGTACGCACGGGTGGTCAGGATGCGCACCGGCTTGCCGTCATAGCCGCCTTCCTTCATCAGGGCCGCGGCCTTCTGCGGATCGGCCAGGTTGTAGTGGCCCTTCACTCCTTCCATCGTGTGCCAGGCATAGCCTTCGGGGTACAGCGCGCCGCTCGCGTTGTAGAACTCCTTGCGCCCCATCGAGGCGGCCATGATGTCGTCCATGCTCAGCGCGGCCTGCACCGCCAGCCGCAGCTTCTGGTTGGCGAACAGGCCCTTCTGCGTGTTCAGTACGAACAGCGACCAGCCTGCGGGCTTCAGCATGAAGGGAGTGACCTTGCCCTTGATGCGGTCGATCGACTCGGAGCCGATCGCATCCGCGAAGTCGTACTGGCCGGACAGCGCGCCCTCGATGCGCGTGTTGACGTCGGACACCGGCACGAAGCGGATCTCGTCCAGGTACTGCTTGCGCGCGCCGGCATAGGCATTGGCCGGCTCGGTGCGCGGTGCGTACTTGTCGAAGCGCACGAGCTGCAGGTACTGGTCGGGCTTGTACTCGCGCACCTGGTAGGGGCCGGTGCCCACGGGCATCTTCGGCGCGGCGTCTGGCGTACCGGCCGGCATCACGACCGCGGCCGAGTTGTTGAAGGCCAGCAGAGACATCAGCGGCACGTAGGGCTCCTTCAGCCGGATGCGCACCTTGTACGGATCGACGGCCTCGATCACGTCGATGTTGGCCGCGATCTGTTTGCCGCGCGGCGCGACACGCGTCCAGCGCTTGAGCGAATCGACCACGTCGGCGGACGTCATCGCGGCGCCGCTGTGGAAGCTGATGCCGTGGCGCAGCGCGATGGTGTAGGTCCGGTTGTCCGGGCTGACTTCGGGCAGGGATTCGGCCACCAGCGGCGCGACCATCCACTTGGCGTCGAAGGTGTAGAGCGTTTCGTAGAAATGCTGGGTGACGACCCCGACCAGGTCGGCGGTCGACGCCATCGGATCCAGCGTGGGCACCTCGCTGGCGGTGGCGACGTTGATCACGCCGCCTCGTGTCTGCGCTGCGGCGGGCAACATGGCGCCGAATGCAAGGAAGGCCGACATGGCGAGCGCGGCTCGCCTTTTGCTACTGAACATGTTCATGGATGACCCTGAAGGATGAACGTTGAGGAAGCCGTCGAAATTCCATTGTTATGGAATAAATATCATTGATATGGAATCATAGACGAAGCTCTTGCGGCCGGCAACCTTTCTTGCGGGGGCGTTCGCCTACCCCTGAGCCGGGTGTCGCCTTTGCTACCGGCGGACCCTGTTGAGCCTGCGGCGGTGGCAGGATGCGATCTGCACGCCTGCATCTCCACACACCTCCGAAAGCCCCGCATGCTCCATCCCGAAGCCCGCGCCCTGCTCGACCTCATGACCGAACGCGGCGTGCCGCCGACCCATACGCTGAGTCCGGCGGAGGCTCGCCGCCTGTACCGCGACCGCCGCACCTTCACGCAGCCCGATCCGGTCGGGATGGCGGACGTCGTCGACGTGGCCGCGGAGGGGCCGCACGGGCCGATTCCGCTGCGCCTCTACAAGCCCTTGCCGGCGAGCGATGCGCTGCCCGTTCTCGTGTACTTCCACGGCGGCGGCTGGGTGATCGGCGACCTCGACACCCACGACACGCTGTGCCGCGACCTGGCACACGGCGCCGGTTGCGCGGTCGTCGCCGTGGATTACCGGATGGGCCCCGAGCACCGCTTTCCCGCGGCGGTGGACGACGCCTTTGCCGCGTTGCGCTGGGTGCATGCGGAAGCAGGCCGCCTCGGTCTCGATGCGAGCCGGATCGCTGTCGGCGGCGACAGTGCAGGCGGCAACCTGGCCGCGGTGACGGCGCTGATGGCGCGCGATCACGAACGCGACAGCGCCGCCAACGGCAGCGCGCTGCAGGTGATGTTCCAGTTGCTGATCTATCCCGCCACCGACATGCGGCGCGGCCAGCCGTCTCACACGACCAATGGCCAGGGATACCTGCTGACGCGCGACACCATGGCGTACTTCCACGATCACTACATCGCCGACCCGCAGCAGGACACGGACTGGCGTGCATCGCCGCTGCTTGCGCCCGATCTCTCGGGGCTGCCGCGCGCCTTGGTGATCACGGCCGGCTACGACCCGCTGCGCGACGAAGGGCTCGACTATGCGGACGCGCTGTCACGCGCGGGCAACGTGGCGAGCCATGTCTGTTTCGAGCGGCAGATCCACGGCTTCGTGCCGATGGGGCGGGTGCTGACGGAGGCGCGCACTGCGGTGGCGCTGTGCTGCGCGGAACTGAGTCGGGCGTTCGCGGCCGGCGGCTGATGCGGGCCAGGCGTCAATCCACGGACGTCTTGCTGCCACGACGCGGTTCATGTGGACGGCCCGCCTTCGATCGCCTGATGCGCGCGGCTCCGTTTCCTTAGCGGGCCAGGCCGAAGCGCGCGAGCGCGAGCGCACCCGCTGCGCAGGCGGCGATCCCCGCCAGCATCGGAAGCGGCGTTCCATCTGCAAAGGGCGCGACCAGCGCCACCATCACGGCACCGCCGACAAAGTTGAAGGTGCCGATCAGGGCCGACGCGGTGCCGGCCAGGGCAGGGTGCCTCTCCATGCCGAGCACGAAGGCCGCAGGCACGATCACGCCGTTGCATCCGTAGCCGATGACGAGCAGGCCGACCAGCACGTCGAGCCGATCGACGCCAGCCACCGTCAATCCAAGCAACGCCACCATGACGACCGCCTGCACGGACACGGCCATGCGCAGCAGCCGCCGCAGGCCGAACCTTGCGACGAGCCTCCCGTTCAATTGCGACACCGCCACCAGTGCCACGGCGTTGAGCGCGAAGAGCAGTGCATAGCTTCGGGGCGTGACGCCGAAATGCGTGCTCATCACGAACGACGAGTTGGCGACATAGACGAAGAAGGTCGACAGGGCGAGAGACGCCATGCAGGCGACTGCCAGGAACTGGCGGTCGCGCAGCAGCACCGCATATCCCGCCAAGGCGCTTCGCAACCCGCTCTGGCGTCGTGCGGCTGCGGGGCGCGTCTCGGGCAACAGCCAGAGGACCGTCGCGACGCCGGCCACTGCCAGCACGGCGATCACGGCGAATACGCTGCGCCAGCCCGCCGCGTCCGCAACGAGACTGCCGAACAGCGGTGCGACGATCGGCGAGACGCTGTAGACCGTGAGGCCGAGCGACATCAGGTGCGCCGCATCGGGGCCGACATAGAGGTCACGCACGATGGCGCGCGGTGTGACCATGCAGGCGCATGCACCCAACCCCTGCACGAAGCGCAGGGCGATCAGCAGTTCGATGTTCGGCGCCAGCGCGCAGCCGATGCTGGCCGCGATGAAAAGGCCCAGGCCGGCCAGCATCGGCCTTCGCCGCCCCAGCATGTCCGACAGGGGGCCAACCAGCAGTTGCCCGGCGCCGAGTGCGAGGAAGAAGGCCATCAGGCTGGCCTGCACCGCATCCGGCGCGGCGCCGAGGCTGCGGCCGATCGCCGGCAACGCAGGCAGGTACATGTCGATGGCGAAAGGGCCGATGGCGGTGAGCAGGCCCAGGACGATCGCGTGACGGCGAATCCGGGCGGCGTGGGCAAGTGGAGCGGTCGGGGAGGGCATGGGCCTCATCTTTTCGTGCCTGCACGTTCTTGTGAATAATCAGAACGCGCTTTTTCCTATTCGACCGTACACCCATGCCCATTCCCCTGGATCCGCTCTCCGATGTGCTCTCGATGCTCCAGGTCGGCAGTACCTTGTCTTCCCGATTGGAGGCCCATGGGCGCTGGGCCTTTCGCTATCCGGCCTATGCGTCCCACATCAAGCTCGGCAGTGTGCTTGCGGGGCGACTGCAGTTGCAGCTCGCCGGCGCAGCGCCGGTGCTGATGGCGGAGGGCGATTTCTACCTGCTCACCAACGGTCAGCCTTTTTCCGCGGCCAGCGTGCCGCCTGGCGGAGTGGAGCAGGAGGCCGGGCCGGCCTATCGCGACCACCGCGGAGCCGATGGCGTGGTGCGCTTCGGCGATCCAGCGGACGGCGCGCGCGTGGTGCTTGCCAATGGCCGCTTCACGTTCGAAGGCGAGATCGGCGAATTGCTTCTGCGCCATCTGCCGCCCCTGATCCACCTGCGGGCTGCCGACGATGGCACCGAGCCGCTCGCCGGGCTGCTCGACCTGCTGCGTTGGGAAGCCGGCGATGCGCGGCCGGGCGCCGTGATCGCCAAGGCGAACCTGGCGGGGCTGGTCCTGGTGCAGGCGCTGCGCGTGTACCTCGCGACCACGCCGCAGCCGCAGGGCTGGCTCGGGGCCATGGGCGACGCCAGAATCGGCGCGGCGCTCGCAGCACTGCATGGTGACCTGGCAGGGCGCTGGACGGTCGACAGTCTTG